>CAYGRX010000088.1:0-7322 GCA_964352365.1 uncultured Rickettsiales bacterium | reverse complement strand
GACCCATTCCCACAATCTTATTGTGATCTAATATTAGATAGAAAATATAACCCAAATTTTGAACAATTAGTTAAAGATTATCACCAGCATAACCCAAGTCGTAACCGCGCGCTTGATATGCTACCGTTATTTTTATTTATTGATGAGGAATTGGTAATAGATCTTTACGGAGATGAAGAAAAAATTAATAAACGTCCAACATTCCATTATAGGTTACCGAATTGTGAAATTGGTCAGCTTGATTGGTCAATAGACAAGGAATGGAAAATTTGGTGTGTGTTAGAAAGCTTAGCTGGTAATAAAGCGGCCTTATCCAACCTTATAGATAGATGGAATAAATATAATAAACAGATCTTTAAAACTGAAGCTAAGTGGATAGAACAAGTTGATAAAATTATAATTGGTCTAAACGATTAAAACACACTCTTATGAAACAGGTTTTATTCTAACCTTTGTTTTTCTTTTTTTCCATTTTAGCTGCTTTCTTTTCTTTAGCAGTTTTTTGTGGTTGTTTTTTATCTTCTTTTTTACCTTTATCTTTTCCCTTATCCGCCATTAAATTTCTCCTGAAATTTTATTAAATTATTATAGCGCAATCTAGCATAATTAAATTTAATTACCTAAACAAATAAATATTCTAGTAGAATTTTTTAAATAAAATAACCTTTGCTAGGAAAAAAAGGGCTACTAATATGATAGCCCTTAATAGACTTTTTTATGGGTCGATAGGGCAGGTTGCCATTACAGGTGAGCCTGAGCTTAACTCCAATATTTGATAATATCTATAACTATCAGCCCCTTGTAGAGTATTAGGAACGTAACTTCCCCAGCCATAGCTTGAGCCAGCCCGTTGAGTATAACTAAATTGTGTTCCACTATTAATTATTGAATATTCTATCTCAAACCCAGAATAGTCTGTTCCAAACCCTACGTTTGAGTCAGTTGGACCTTCCCATATATTGCTATTTCCTCCACCAGGCGAACCAAGGCTTATTGCATTACATAAATTTGTAACTTCAGTTGCAGTTCTTAAGCTAAGTCCTGAAATATCAGCACCACCAAACCCATCACTTCCACCACTACATATGATATCATTAAAACCATTATACTTTATGTCAGCATTTATAGTTCCAGGGTTTGAATAGGTTGCTGTCGCTAAACTAAACCCATTAGAAACAACAGAGTCAGAACCATCGACTACATAATCATTTGCAACAATTTCAGATTCAACTATGGCAGGTCCGATATAATTAATAGTTCCGCCTGTACAACCAGTACCAGCACCTCCACTACAATGTACTGCAAATGGAGCAGATTGACAACATTGAGAAATGTCAGTCACATTGTCTGAGCTGAATTGATAAGCTGTACTTCCTGTAATGCTTAAGTCACCACAGTTAAATGTGCATGAATCTAAACTGGCTGCAAGACCTGCATTATAGGCCGCTGATACAGTTACGCTATTACCATAACCAAGTGAGTCTAACTCACTTTGGCAGGCTGAATCACAATAACTTGGGTAACTCCACGTACTTGTATATGAATAGTTATGGTTGGCACAATCATATCTACAATAAGTAGCTGCATTCCAAGCTCCTGAAACTTCAGCAGAATATACCAAAGTATCTGTGCCTCCTGAATCAGCATCGTAGTCATAATTACCATCTGAACCTGTTTGTAATGTGCAGTCATAATAGCAATCTGTTTCTGCGCTCGCTCCACTCAATGGACCATCATACCCATTGCCAGTACAATCATAATCTGGTGTTCCTGCACCGCCACCGCCACTAGTGCAACCTGTACTTGGGCTTACTAATTCACATCTGTCACCAATTGAAAACGTACCTGTACATTCATCAAAAGCACCTTGTGATTCATCTACAATAGTGAATGAAGAAGAGTAAGTATTATTTATTGCCTCTTTAATTCTAATTGATGCAATGGGTGTTTCTGAAACACCTGTACTATCAAACCCTTCACCACTAAAGTCAGAAAATACTAGGCTTCCACTCAAACCCTCACCAACATCAGTAACGCTATTAATACTAGTAGTATCATTATCAGCTGAGCTAAATGTTTTGCTGTATAAGCTGTAAGAATTAACTCTCAATATAGTGTAATAATTATCACCACTATTATCAATACCATGGGTCATTTCTATATCACATTCTACCTCTTCACAAATATTTGAAGGGTTACACACTTCATTAGATTCGCAGTCAGAATCAGTTGCACAAACTGTCGGGCAAGCAATACACCAACCATTTCCATCGCAACATTCATAGCCTGTTTCGGTGCAATGACTATCCATTGTACAAAAGCCATCACAGCTTCCTCCACCACCAATGGGGCCACCACCACCACCAATGGGGCCACCACCACCACCAATGTCAACGCCCCCCATTTCACTAAAGTTACGACTTCTAAATGTATCACCTTCTGGCATTGATGATGAATCAAAATTTCCGCAAGTGCCACTTAGGCAACAATCTATTGTGCTTCCATCAGAATCATTACAATCTCTATCTATTGAGCAACTAGCAGCACAGGTTTCAGTGCATTGTTCAGTTGTAACATTACAGCAATTTGAACTTTTGGCATCTACGCAATTAGTATCATTAGCGCAATAAGGGTTTGCGGCACATGCTGAAACCTCACAAAGATTTGTACTCGTGTTACAACATTTTCCAGTTACATTATAATTACAGTCGGATGTATCCACACAACTTGTTTCTGATATAGATGAACAAGAAACCGCACCATTAGATAATTCGCATCTATCATCAATATCAAAGTTAGCGGTACAAGAAGTGAACGCACCATCTGAAAGTTGAGCAACTATTAAGTCACTAGAGAATGTACCATTTACAGGCTCTTCAATTCTAATTGTAACGCTTGGGGTACCTAAAGATCTTTCATCAGTAAAGCCTGTGCCGCTTGAATCAGAAAAAATAAACTCTCCAGAAACATTTACACTTACATCATTAGCGGATTCATTAATTGTTGAATCATTATCAGGAGAGGTAAGCGTTTTACTGTAAATATTAGATCCGCCAATGTCTAATGTACTACTGTAATTTGCGGCGCTATTATCAGGCTTATAACTTATCTCTATATTGCAAAGAGTTACCTCTTCACACTCATTAGATGGATTACACACTTCATTTCCTGCGCAATCAACATCAGTAGTGCAGGAATTTGTACAAGGAATACACCAACCATTTCCGTCACAACATTCATAGCCAGTAAGTGCACTACAATGACTATCATTCACGCAGAAACCTTCGCAAGTTTTACTTTCTTTGTCAGCTACATACGAAGAGCCACTCGGGGTTGTTGAAGTATCAATATTTCCACAAGCATCACTAAAGCAACAATCTAGTGTAGTTCCATCAGAATCATCACAATCTCTATCTGCTGAGCAAACAGGAGCACAAGCTTCAGTGCATTGTTCAGTTGTAACATTACAGCAATCAGGGCTGCCTGCATTTACACAATCAGTATCATTAGCGCAGTAAGGGTTTGTAGTACATGCTGAAACTTCACAAAGATTTGTACTAGTGTTACAGCATTCTCCAGTTACACCATAATTACACTCAGATGTATCCACGCAACTTGTTGATGCTGAACAGAACCCTCCGCCTGCATCAGCTCCAGTTTCGCAAAGGCCAGTATCGTTATCGCAACACTCACCGCCACCAACGTCACAACCACTATTACGACAATCACAAATACTAGAAACATCAGTGAAGTCTGTTTGGGTGCATTGTGTGAAGTCTGTAGTAAAACTTATCTCTTCATCAGAATGCTGTGCATTACAGCTTTTACAATGGGCACAGGTTGTTATGTCTAATCCAGCTAAATCACTGGCATTAATCCACACTAAAGAATCACCAAATGTAATATTTTGTATATTTCCACCTGTTACTGTTGAGTCAGGGTTGCCTAATGGTTTTGTTGGGCTAAAGAAATATTTATCAAATGATCCATTCATATCATGGTTGATCTCATTATAAATGCTATCACCAATAAATTTACCACCACCTACTGAAATTGCTGAAATACGATTTGCACCACCGTCATTTGGGTAAGCTCCAACTGCATCTTCCCCCAAATAGCCAATTACTGCGAATGGATCCATAGTTGGATCACTGTAAAACCATTTGCTTGAATCTGCAAAGTTTGTAGCCTGATTTTCACCTGTGTCATATTCTTTTAAAATTTTAAACTGATGCGGGGTAATTGTTAAATCCGTGGCATCTGAAGGGCTTTCATTTACATATTTTGTGCATTGGGAGGGAACAGATAGAATGTTTGCTACTGCGTAAAATAATCTATTTCCGTTACTATCAAAAGCATAGTCTTTAGGTAAATTTAAAGCTTTCCATGGAATTGCACCCATTGAAAAGTCATCTTCAACAAGAACAGGGAACCTATATACGTCAGGGCCTGAGCTTTCAAGAACATATCCAACCGCGTTGTCGTCATCAACGCCAACACCAGTATCACAAAAACCATCTGCGTCTGTAGTTGGTTCACCAAACCCCTCATCATCAGCAGATAAGGTGGGGTCTGAAGGGCATAAAAATGCCCCGTTTGCATTTACATAATCTGTCAATGCAGATTTAATTTTTTTCAATTTATACGTAACTTCAGCGTTATCCGCAATTTTGTCACCTGTAGTCATCTTCGTAACTGCGAAAACAGCTACTGATGATATTAATAGTAGAGATATAGATAATTCAATTAGGGTAAAACCCTTAACACTCTGTTTTTTATTAAAAAAACTACAAAAACTTTTTAGAAACTTGTTCAAAAAATACCCCTTTAATACTTTACCTTAATGTTAAATTTTACAATATTTTAGACTTAAAGTCCACAATCATATTGCTTATTTGTAATAATCTACAAAACTCTCTAAATTTGTCTCAACTCCTTTCTGTGTCTTGATTTTAATTGGTAGAGACTGTAAACGTTCATCTTTTAAATATTTACCTATTGAAAAATGTAGGTGAGAACCGTTTATATAGCCAGTAGCTCCCGAAATTCCAATGTCTTGGCCTTGTTGAACCTTGTCACCAACCCGTACAATTGCTCCATTATGGCTTAAATGGCTATAAATTCCTATTGTTCCATCATCATGCTGAACATATATATAATTTGATTTATTGATTAAATTTCTTTTGCTACCACCAATTTTATAGCTTTCCTCAACTTCAATTATTGTTCCCCCTCTTGCTGCTGTTACGGTTTCACCGGGGGGCATTTTAAAGTCATACGAATAATAATTTTCTGAATCTTTATGTGAAAAACTTCCTCCGTAACCTTGCACTAACTTATAGTTTTTGCCAGTTTCAAATGGGAGGGTATAAACAAAGCTATCATTATGAGTTGCATCAATAAACCCTTTTGTTGAATTGAAATTAAAGTTATGTCCATAACTTTGAGTAGGGTCAATTACTGTGAATGTTAGCAAATCTTTTACTTCTTTTCCTGCAAGAGAAATCTTTTTTAAATCATCAACATGAGTCTTTACGCTCATATTTTTATTCCAAATATACACCTCTACAGTTCTTGAGCCGAAGGATTTATTTTTTAATATTGCCTGAGTGATGCCTTCTTTAGTATATGTATCAATGCATATAACGTTATCTGGGTCGCAAATTTCATTGCGTGTAATATCTCCGTGAAATACAACCTTATTATTTTTTGTAGGGTTAGCTAGTTGTGTTTCAGATGGAGCGATTTCCTCTGCTAATTTAGATTGCAAACTTTCAGCATAAATTTCGCCGCAGGCTGAAAAAACTAATAGGAATATTAAAGCTTTACTATTTTTTATAAATTTTTGCATTATGTGTAGTTCGTGTAAAATTAAATAGCTTATGAAATTTATAAACAGCTTTACAAATCTTGGCGAGGCATTTTTTTCTGATACAGAAATAGAGCCATTATCCAATGTGAAAATGGTTCATTTTAACCAAAATATTGCTGATGAAATTGGCTTTAAGAAAAATGATGATGAACTTCTTAAAATTTTTAATGGACAACAAAAACTTAAAGGTTCGCAAATATATTCCACAATATATTCAGGCCATCAATTTGGCTCTTATGTTCCGCAACTCGGTGATGGTAGAGTTAATTTCTTCGGTGAAGTAGAAAATTCAAAAGGTGATAAGTTTGAAATTCAAGTTAAGGGTGGCGGTAAAACACCTTATTCGAGGTTTGGGGATGGTAGGGCAGTTTTAAGATCTTCCATTAGAGAATATATTGTTAGTCATGCAATGTATAAACTTGGTATTCCTACTACAAGAGCTTTAGCACTTATAAGTTCAGATAGTTTTGTGCAAAGGGAATCCTTAGAAAAGGCAGCATTAACTGTTAGGGTTTCAGAGAGTTTTATAAGGTTTGGTCATTTTGAATATTTTACAAATACTAACCAGCATGAAAAAACTAAAAAACTAGCCGATTATATAATCTCAAAATCTTTTTCAAAATTGCAGCATGAAAAAGATAAATACGAAAAACTTTACTATAATATTGTTAAGCGTACTGCTGAAACTATTGCAAAATGGCAAGCTTTTGGGTTTGCTCACGGGGTAATGAATACTGATAATATGAGTATATTAGGTCAAACAATAGACTATGGGCCTTATGGTTTTCTTGATGATTTTGACCCTAGTTTTATTCCTAATGGATCAGATTATTCTGGGAGATATTCTTATTCTAGTCAGCCAGCTATTGGCCAATGGAACTTGCAAGCATTAGCATATGCTTTTCAACCAGTTCTGAATCTAGACATTTCTTATGAAATATTGGGCATGTATAAAGATTTACTTAGAAAACATTTTAATAGGCTAATGAGTGATAAACTTGGTCTATATCAAGTTAAAAATAAAGATGAGGATTTAATAATAGAATTACTCTCAATTTTAGATGAACAAAAAATAGACTATACTATATTTTTTAGGATGTTGTGTGAGTATAATTTTGATATAGAAAACAATCATATAATTAAATTATTTAATAGATTTGAACCTATTAAATCTTGGCTCCAAAAATATAAAGTTAGAGTTATGAGAGAAGGTTGGCCAGAGGCAAATATTGACTTGCAAAAGTTTTTGGAAAAAAGATCAGGGTTAATGAAGGTTAAAAATCCAAAATTTATTGCTAGAAATTATATGTTGGAAAATGCCATTACTATGGCCAATAAAGATGATTTTAGCGAAGTAAAAAATCTATTTGATATTTTATCAAAGCCTTTTGATGAACAGCCAGAGAATGAAACTTATGCCATGCACCCACCAAGTTGGTCAAAAGATATT
>CAYGRX010000087.1:0-7343 GCA_964352365.1 uncultured Rickettsiales bacterium | reverse complement strand
GAGCTAAGCTTTCAACTTTTGACCAAGACACAATTAAAAAAGATACAATCAAGGGAATTTTCTTTTCCCCGAAAGCAGCGGTTTATTGAATAAAACACAAAATAACTTAACCTAAATATAGATCAGGCTTATGTTGTTATCTACTCAGTTAAAATAGCGTTAACCCTTTCTACTGCTACGGTTAGCATAGGGTGAGTTATTTTTTCTTCATCTCTTAAATCTCTGATGAAGCTATTATATCTCATAACAACTTTCTTTTTATCCTTAAGCCATTTATCCAAAGTGAAGTCACAACTTTTATTATCACTACAACCTTTTCTAAGCACATCTTCTGTTAATTGCATTTGCTCATCATAAAAAGTTCCAATCAAAGTTTTGGTTGAAAGATTTTCCCAGTGAGAATCATTAAATAGTTTTCTAGCTTCACCGCGTAACCAGCCAATCTTAAAGTGGTCACCAATCTCAAAGTAAACTTGACCAACCAACTTAACAGGTAATTTAGTTTTCTCCGCTACCAGTGAAATATCAGCCGCAGATGATAGTGCATCTAAATTAGAAACCTGAAGAGCTAAATCTTTAGGTACGCCAGCTACAATATATTTTTCCTGTCTAGCATTACGAGATTCTTTAATGATGTTATTAGTTATATCTTCTAAATTATCATTGATCTCCCTAACCATTGGCTTGTATATTTCAACAAGTTGTGAAGTTTTTAGCGGGTGAGGGCAGTTACGTAGGAACCAGCTTACAGATCTCTCAACTAACATTTCTACTTCATTATAAAGCTTCATACTGATTTCAGTTGTTACCTTGTCGCTAAGCTTTTCTATGAATTCCCAAATGCTTCTTAGGCCATAAATATCACGAACAATTGTGTATGCTCTCGCAATGTCACAGCCTTTCATACCAGTCTCTTCTTTGATCTGGTGGAAAAAGGTATTTCCAGTTCTATTCACAATTGAATTACTAACAAAAGTTGCGATAATTTCTCGTTTTAACTGATGGTTTTTAATTTCTGCCTCATATTTATCCCTCATCTTAGTTGGGAAATATAATACTAGATCAGAAACAAAATAATCATCATCAGGTAATCCGGAATTGATTAAATCATCAAAAACGTAAAGTTTACTATAGGCTAAAAGAACAGAAATTTCTGGTCTAGTTAAACCCTGTTTTTGCAATGCTCTTGTGTGCAATGTTTCATTATTAGGAAGAAACTCAATGCCTCTATCAAGTTTGCCTTCAGTTTCCAAGTATTCCATTAAACGAATGTTGTTTTCAATAATTTTATTCTTCTTCTGCTCCATTATACTAATTGCTAATGTTTGCAAATAGTTGTCTCTTAAAACTAGTTCGCCAACTTCATCAGTCATGCTTTCAATAAACTTATTTCTAGCTTTTAGAGTTAACTTCTCAGCTTCCATGGCTTTGCCTAAAGCAATTTTAATATTTACTTCATGGTCAGAGCAATCTACCCCAGCAGAGTTATCAATTGCATCAGTGTTTATACGGCCACCATTTCGCGCATATTCAATACGTCCTTTTTGCGTGAAGCCCAAGTTTCCACCTTCACCAACGCATTTGCACCTAAGCTCATTACCGTTTATACGCAGTTCATCATTTGCTTTGTCACCAACTTGATCATTGCTTTCAGTGCTTGCTTTAACGTAAGTACCAATTCCACCATTCCAAAGTAAGTCAACTTCTGCCTTTAGTAATTTAATAATTAATTCGTTTGGTGTGATAGTATCATTTTCGATTTCATAAAGGTCCTTCATCTGTTTAGAAACTTTAATAGATTTTGCGGTTCTATCAAAAACTCCACCACCTTTAGAAATTAGGTTTTTGTCATAATCTGCCCATGAACCATTTTCAGGGTCATTAAACATGCGCTCACGCTCTTTGAAGCTTTTTGCAGGGTCTGGATCAGGATCAATAAAAATATGAATATGGTTAAATGCACCAACCAGCTTAATATGTTTTGACAGTAACATTCCGTTTCCAAAAACATCACCTGGCATGCCACCAATACCTACAACCGTGAAGTCTTCAGTTTGGCAATTTCTTTCCATTTCTTCAAAGTGACGCTTAACAGATACCCATGCTCCGCGTGCTGTTATCCCCATTTTTTTGTGGTCATAACCTACACTACCACCACTTGCAAATGCATCATCCAGCCAGAAATTATAATCTTTAGCTACGCCATTCGCAATGTCTGAAAATGTTGCCGTTCCTTTGTCTGCGGCAACTACTAAATATGGATCGTCACCATCATAGCAAACCACATTTTCAGGCTTCTTAACTTTATTATCAATAATATTATCAGTAATATCTAATAAGCCGCTTAAAAATTTCTTGTAGCATTCTTTGCCTTCTGCAAAAGCTCCATCTTTGCCATTGGCAGTAGAGTTTTTAACTACAAACCCACCTTTTGAACCAACGGGAACAATAACTGCATTTTTTGTCATTTGTGCTTTTACTAGGCCTAAAACTTCGGTCCTGAAGTCTTCATGTCTATCACTCCAGCGTAAACCGCCCCTTGCAACTTTGCCACCTCGCAAATGAATACCTTCAACTTTGTATGAATATACAAATATTTCAGCATGCATAACAGGTTTAGGCATGTATGGAATTTTGTTAGAGTCGAACTTGAATGATATATAATCCTTTTGCTCGCCATTTTCATCATTCTGGAAAAAATTTGTACGTAAAGTTGCGCTCATTGTGTCAACAATCTGCTTAATCACCCTATCTTCAATAACGGATGTTACCGCATTAAGTGAATGTTTAATTTTCTTTAATGCTTCTTCTGTTCCTTCCTCTCTATCCTTCTTTTTTATTGATGGGTCAAGCTTGCAATAGAAGTATTTAACCAGCTCATTAACAATCGTCGGGTGCTTGCACAAGGCAGAAACTATAAACTCTCTAGAATATGTAAAGTTTAGCTGAATAATATATTTAATATAAGCCCTTAATAAACTTATATCGCGTGAACTTAAACTTGCTCTCGAAACTAACTTGTTAAGTTTATCATTTTCAATCTTTTTATTCCAGATATGCAGAAGTGCTTCTTCAAACTTATCTTTAATATCACTAATTTTATACTTGCTAGAGTTTTTGCTTTCTAGGTTATCCTTGTCAATAAACAGTTTGAAATGGTGAACCCAAACATCTTTTTCTTTATTTAAAGGGGATATTTTAAACGTAATTTCATCAACGACATTAAAACCTAAATTTTCAATGATAGGCATAATATCTGATAATGTAATTCTCTTCTCTAAGCTGAATAACTTTAGTTGATATTGGTCACTTTCATCATTCTCGAGGTGGTATAAATCAAAGTAAAGTGATAGCGCAATGCTTTCATCTTTATTACTGTAAACCTTTTCAATTTTTTGAACATCTAAAGCCGCACCACCTGGGTGATACATATCTTTATATCCTTCTGTGAAGGCCTTGGAGTAAAGTCTAAAAATTTGCTCTCCTTCAATATCGCCGAAGCCATCTTCAAGTTTTTCTTTTAAGCCAACTAACCAGCTATTGGTTTTTTCAATAATTCTTTGTTGAATTCTTTTAATATTAATTTTTTTGGTGTTAATTTTTTTGTTATCACTATGCATGTAATCAGATGCAGCACCATCTGGAACGGTTTTTATTAAAACATTAACACGTGCTAAAGGTGAATCTGTAACTTGCGTGTAATAATCCATCACAGTTCCATCAAGCTCTTCTTCTAAGATAGATTGGATCTTATGTCTCATCTGAGTTGTGAAAAAATCTCTTGGTATAAAAATTATACAGCTATAAAACCTTAAGAACCTATCTTGCCTGATAAAAACTCTGGTATCTGGCTTTTCGGAAAGGGAGACAATCCCCATGCCAATATCAAATAATTCTTTTTCTGAAGATTGTAAAAGTTCGTCTCTGGGATGACTTTCCATTACAGCTATTAAAGCCTTGCCATTGTGGCTTGTTGGTCTAAAGCCGGATTTATCAATAATATTATCAATTTTCTTTCTAATAATCGGTATATTATGTGCAGATTGATAGTAAACCTTTGACGTGAACAAGCCTAAATATCTCTCTTCACCAATAACATTACCTTTATCATCATAGATCTTAATTCCCATGTAATCCATGTGTACTGGTCGGTGAACGTATGACTGTCTGCTAGATTTTGTAATTTCTAAAATCTTGCTATCTTTTAAAATTAGGTCGCTATTATATGGTATGCCATTAATTTTATCGTCATAAGCCTTGTTGATGCTAGACTTGAAAACCCCAAGCTGGGTTTTTTGGTCAAATGTTACACGTTTATCTTTGCCAAAATCAAAAATTCTGTAACCAAGAAAGATAAAGTTATTATCTATTGCCCATCTTAAAAATTCTATGGATTCATCAACTTCTTCAATTTCACTTAGGCTTTTAATGGTTAGTTTATGTTGCTCCAGACGGTTGATTGTTTGAAGGGAGTTAGTAACCATACTTTGCCAGTCAGAAACTGATGTTTCAACGCATTCAAGAATATCGTTAATAAATTTTTCAACTTCCTTTAACTCTTCTAAACTGGATATATGGCCAATTTGAATTTGAGTGACAGACTCTAAATTAGCATTTTTGTTTTCTGCGTGTCTATCTTCGCATATCTTTTTTATAACACCCTTATCATCTCTCTCGATACTAAAGATTGGGTGAATAACTTCATGAATAAATCTGTCAGAGTGATATAAAGCTTGAGTTAAACTATCTAGAATGAAAGGTGAGTCGTTAACTACACATTCAACAAAAGTTCTGTCTGAGGAAAACCCATTGGTTTTTACATTTGGATTATAAACCCTTACCTTTCTATGAGAATTAGCTTTTTTAGATGAAGCAAATTCGTATAGGTTATATGAAGCGTAAAAAAGATACTCGCTAGATTTTAAATCTAAATATTCAGTGTTACATCTAAAGTAAAATTGGCTGATGAATTCTTCAACATTTTTATTAAAATCTTTCTTTATCAATGATTTACCGGCATTAATAATTTCTGGAATATATTTTTTATTGTTTTGAAGGGTTTTGTCTGACATATTGTCCCAAATTTAGTTTTAACAGCTTATATAATCCCCCAAATACTTATGCAAGACACTTCTTTAATCAACCAATTAATTTCAATTTCAATAACTGCTGGTGACATATTAATGAAACATCGCGAAAAAGGTGTTGAAGTTGATATAAAATCAGATGATAGCCCCGTTACTGCCGCTGATAAGGAGGCTGACAAATATATAACCACAGAACTGCAAAAAATTTCTGATATAAAAATAGTTTCTGAGGAAGGAAAAAAAGATTCACTTCCAACAGAATCTCAATTTTGGCTAGTTGATCCGCTTGATGGCACAAAAAGCTTTATAAAAGGTGAGGCTGAATTTACTGTCAATATTGGTTTAATTAAAAATAATGAGTCAACTTTAGGCGTTATATATCAACCAGTTACAGATAAACTTTGGTATGTTGGGGCGGATAAAAAAGCATATTTTGTTACTGGTGCTTCATTGCAAGATGTTGGCCATATTCATGAGGTCGCAATAAACATCAAAACTACTAACAAATCAATTGATGATAATCTTATTGTTGTTGCTTCTAAAAGCCATTTGAGTAAAGAAACAGAAAAACATTTGGAGAGCCTGAAAGTAAAGTCTTTCAAGGGTGCCGCATCCTCCCTTAAATTTTGTTTGGTTGCACAAGGTGAGGCAGATTACTACCCACGCTTATCACCCACAATGCAATGGGATACTGCCGCTGGTCACGCAATTCTTAATGCGGCAGGCGGTTCAGTTTGCAATCCAGATGGTTCGCCTTTTAAATATATAATTGATGTGGATGATCTTGAAT
Source organism: uncultured Rickettsiales bacterium (assembly GCA_964352365.1). Classification (GTDB taxonomy): domain Bacteria; phylum Pseudomonadota; class Alphaproteobacteria; order Rickettsiales; family UBA8987; genus CAYGRX01. The sequence continues at coordinate 1,466 of CAYGRX010000087.1, read as the reverse complement.
CTCTTCGTAATGGAAGCTTTATCGCAAAAGGCTGGAAGTAGAGTTTAAGAATAATTTTGACATTTAAATCTATAGTTGTATTAACCTAGATTAATCAAATGGTGTAATAATGAAAAAAACTATTCTAGGAACTATGGCAATTTCAATACTGCTGTCTAGTTGTGCTTCTATGTTCAACGGCACTAAAGAAAGGCATAACTGTATTCAGTGATGTCAAGGGAACTAACTTATACTTAAATGATGAAAGGATAGGTACTGATTCAGCAACAACTGTTATATCTAAAAAACATATGAGCAATGCAGTTCTTAAAGCTAAAAAGAAAGGTTGCTCTGATAAAACGGCAAAAATTGAAACTCAAATTGATGGCACTACCTTCTTAGGAATTCTTATTGATTTCGGTGTGATATCAATTCTTATGATTGACTAGTTAGCTAATGGGGCGGTTAAAAAGGCGTCTAAAACAAGCTATAATTTAACGCCAGAATGTTAGGTTTTATAATATAATTTATAAAAGGTTCTAAAATTTAGAGCCTTTTTCGCCTTTATTCATAAGGATACGAATTTAACTTAGTCAATTTATCTCTGATATTATCAGCCTCAGCCCAGTTTTTGTCGGTGCGCGCCTGCTTATGAGCCTTTATTAACTCTGGCACTAGCTCGTTTTCAGTGGTTGATGGTTTGTAATGCGCTTCCCATTCCTCAGTGCTCGTTTGGCAAATTCCAAGCAAGTTACAAGCGTCACTGAAAATTCCGAAAGTTTTTTCTGTAACATCAACGCTTCTGAGTCCTTTTGCAATTGTATATAAATTGCTGATTGCAAGTGGGGTGTTCAAATCATCTTCAAGTGCTGCCTTAAAACTTTCAAAAGCTTCAGCGCTACGTTTCTCAATTGCGTTTTCAACGCTTTTACTCTTTTCTGCTTTTTGCTTCTTATTGCTATATTCCTTCAGCGCACCATAAAGCTTATCTAGTGTTTTTTTACTATCTTCCAATAACTTATCGTTAAAATCTAAAGGTTTTCTATAGTGAGTGGAAAGCAATGTTAGGCGAATTACTTCTCCGTGAACACCTTTATCAAGTAAGTCGCTAACTGTTGTGAAGTTACCTAGAGATTTACTCATTTTTTCACCATTAACAGTCAAAAAGCCATTATGAACCCAATATTTCGCATATTTGCTAAATGGGTTTGCGCTCAAGCTTTGTGCAATCTCATTCTCATGATGAGGGAATTTTAAATCTGCACCACCGCCATGAATATCAAAATCAGTGCCAAATATTTTTGTACTCATTGCGCTACATTCTATATGCCAGCCGGGTCTACCAACGCCCCAAGGGCTATCAAATTTGCTACTTGAATCATCATTTTCACTTGCGGGTTTCCATAGAACAAAATCCTCTGCATTTCGTTTATAGCTCTCAACCTCAACTCTCGCGCCAGCAATGTTATCCTCAATTTTTTTACAAA
>CAYGRX010000086.1:0-7354 GCA_964352365.1 uncultured Rickettsiales bacterium | reverse complement strand
ATAGAAGAAGGGAAATAGCAGATATTTATTTAAAAAATATTAATAATAAAAATATTAGATTACCTAAAATAACTTCGGATAAAAATTCTCATGTTTGGCATTTATTTGTTGTTAGGTGCAAAAAGCGTAGAGAGCTGCAAAGTTATTTAGCAGAAAATAATGTTCAAACTGTGATTCATTATCCTATCCCCCCGCATAAACAAGGTGCTTATAAAGAGCTTGAAGAGCTTAACCTCCCTATAACTGAGGATATACACGAGCAGGTTTTAAGCCTTCCGATTAGCCCCGTAATGACTAATAGCCAAGTATACAAAGTGATAGACATCATAAACAAATTCAATTAATCGTTTTACACAAAATTAGTAAAAATTCAGGATTATGTCAGCCTCATTAAGTGATTCATACGAAATACTAAAATTTAAGAAAATTGGTGATAAGGATGGTTATTTGACACCTATAGAGGCAGAAAATGATATTCCTATAGAAATTAGAAGAGTTTATTATATTTATGACACGTCTCCAGATATTGTAAGAGGAAACCATGCCCATAGCAGGCTTGAGCAAGTATTAATATGTTTAAAAGGTAGCTGCGATATTTTAATAGATAACGGCTCTGACAAAAAAACAATAAGATTAGAATCTTATACAGAAGGACTATACCTGAAAAAGGGCATTTGGCGCGAAATGAGTAACTTTAGTGAAAACTGCATTTTACTAGTTTTAGCGAATGCAAAATATCATGAAGATGAATATATCCGTGATTATAATGAATTTTTGAAATCCGTTGGTAAGATATAATGCCTATAAACAATAAAAGACTAGTAATTATTGGAGATGGTGAATTTGCACAAATTGCATATGAATATTTCACTCATGACTCAGATTATGACGTAGTAGGCTTTGCAGTTGAAAAAGAGTACTTAAGCAGAGATAGTTTAAATGACCTTCCTGTGATAGCAGTTGAAGAAATTGAAGGTAAATTTCCGAAAGATAGTTATCTAGTATTTGTAGCAATAACTTATACCCAGCTCAACAGGGTTAGAACTAGGCTTTATAATAACTTGAAGGAAAAAGGTTATAGATTCGCAAATTATATAAGTAGCAAGGCTTTTGTTTGGCAAAATGTAGAAATGGGAGAAAATTGCTTCATTTTTGAAAATAATGTGATTCAACCTTTCTGTAAAATTGGTAATAATGTAGTTTTGTGGAGTGGGAACCATATTGGTCACCAAACTGAAATTGGCGATAATTGCTTTTTGTCTTCTCATATAGTTGTTTCCGGTTATTGTAAAATTGGAAAATCTTGCTTTGTTGGGGTTAACTCCACCTTTGCGGACTATATAGAAATTGGGGATGACTGCTTTGTAGCAATGGCAAGCGTTATATCTAAAAAGTTTGAAGAAAATAGCTTCATAAAAGGTAATCCCGCCGAAGCCGCAAAAGTTACTGCCAAGAGATTTTTTAAAATTAAATAAATTTATATTTACTATGAAATGGAAAAAAGAAGGCCTGATATTTTCACCTCAAAAATTAGGGATTAAATGGATACACTCTCATGCCATTCAACCTACTTCAATTGTTTTAGAAGACCGAATAACAGTATATTATGGAGGAAGAGATAATAATGGGGTTAGTAGAATAGGATCTGTAGATTTAAATAAAAATAACCCTTCAGAAATAATAAATTTTTCAAAAGATCCTATATTAGATATTGGGGAGGATGGGTGCTTTGACGAAAATGGGGTAGTTCCGAGTGCAATTGTAAATAAGGACGGCAAAATTTACTTATATTATGCAGGTTATCAGATAGGTGGTAAAGTTAGGTTTACAGTTTTAGGTGGATTAGCTGTAAGCGAAGACAATGGTAAAAGCTTTAAAAGATGCCAACGAAATCCAGCCTTTGAAAGAACAAATGAAGAAACACTTTTTAGGGTTCCTCATAGCGTTATTTATGAAGAAAATAAATGGAAAGCTTGGTACGGAGGAGGCGATCATTTTTTAAACGGCAAAGATAAAACACTGCCAGTATATGACATAAGATATACAGAATCTGATACTCCTAAGAGATTTATCAATTCAGGAAGTCTAGTTTTAACAACATCAAATGATGAGTATAGAATCGCTCGACCAATAATTTATAAAAAATCTAATAATGAATTTTTATTATTTTATTGTTATGGGTCAGAAGATACTGTCTATAAAATTGGGTATGCAGAATCTAATGACTGTAAAAACTGGATAAGAAAAGATAAAGATTTTAACCTAGATATTTCCGAGACTGGTTGGGATTCTGAAATGATTGCATATCCTAACATTTTTTCTTTGGGTAATAAGTTGTATATGCTTTATAATGGTCGTTCTTATGGAGAAGAAGGCTTTGGATTAGCGGAAATGTTGGAATTTTAATTTATAATGAAAATAATACTATATTCACAAGATAAATCTAATGAGTGGAATAATTTTGTTTCCAATTCTAAAAATGCGACATTTCTATTAAATAGAAATTATATGGACTATCATAGCGATAGGTTTGATGATTTTTCTTTAATGTTTTACGACGAAAAGGATCAACTAATTGCATTATTGCCATGTAATATTTCAGGTGATTCAGCTTATTCACATCAAGGCCTGACTTATGGAGGGGTGATAACTAGCAACAAGATAAAAACTTCGCAAATGCTTGAAGTTTTTGAATTAACCCTAAAAGCTTTTAAAGAGAAAGGTCTGAAAGAATTTATATATAAGCCGATACCAGCAATTTATCACTCTTACCCTGCGGAAGAAGATTTGTACGCGTTATTTAGAAATGATGCGAGCATACATGCAAGAGGATGCTCTACATCTATAGCTTTAGGCTCAAAAGTAAAATTTTCAGATATAAGAAAAAGAGGTGCAAAAAAAGCATTAAAAGCAGGTATTGTCATTGAAGAAAGCAAAGATTTTGAAGAATATTTTGATATTGTTAAGAAAGTTTTAAGTGAAAAACATGATACTAAGCCTGTTCATAATGTCGACGAAATCAGTATACTACAAAGAAGTTTTCCAGATAATATTAAGCTTTTTAGCGCTTTTCTAAATAATAGAATGTTAGCTGGAGTTATAATATATGAAAGTATAAATGTTGCTCATGCCCAATATATAGCTTGTAGTGATGAGGGTAAAAGCTTAGGAGCACTAGATTTACTTTTTAGCACATTAATATATGAAATTTATAAAGATAAAAAATATTTTGATTTTGGTATTTCCACGGAAAATAACGGACAAACTTTAAATGAAGGATTGATTTCTCAAAAAGAAGGCTTCGGTGGAAGAGCTATAATGTACGATACATATAAAATAAAATTATAAGTAATATGCCTGCCAATAAAAAACCTTTAATCAGCATTTTAATACCTGCTTATAATCATGAAAAATTTATAGGTAAGACTCTTGATAGCGTTTTAGATCAAACATATGACAATATAGAGCTTTGCATAATTGATGATGGGTCACCAGACTCAACAAATCAAATAATTTTAGATTATAAACCTAGGCTAGAAACTAAACTTAAAAAATTAAATTACTTAAGTCAAAAAAATTCAGGAACATTAAAAACCTTGAATAAATGCATAGAAATGGCTTGTGGAGATTATTATTTTCTATTTTCCTCAGATGATTTAATTTTACCCAATGCAATAGAAACGTTGGTAAATTCTGCCATTACCAGCCCTGAACATGCTATGATTGTTGGAGATAGCAAACCTATAGATGATGATGGTAATATTTTATTTTTTAAGAAAGATAGAAGCCTAACTGCAAACAAAAAACTCGCCGAATTTGAAACTTACGGTCAAATATTTCAAGATAGCCGCAAAGAGGTTGATTTTAAATCTGACGAATTTGGAAGTTATGAATCTCTATTAAAAGGTAATTACATACCTAATGGCTTTATAATAAAAGCTTCCGCCATGAAAGAAGTTGGGTCATATAACTCTGGAGCCAAGCTAGAAGATTGGCACATGAATATGCAGCTTGCAAAAAAATATAAAATCAAATTTGTGGATAAAGTTTTGTTTTTATATCGATCACACGATAGTAACACAATGAAACGCTCAATTTATATGCAGGAAGCTACTTTGCAAGCATTAGAGGTTGAAAAAGATTATTGCTATAATAATGGTTTTCAAGAACTTTGGGAAAAAGAGCATAAAAGAAGGGTAAAATACGTCAAGAAGGAGCGTAGAAGGTGGTTGTTTTCCTGCAAAATAAAAAGAAATAAAGTTTTAATAAGGCTATTAGGTAAAGACTTAATTAACTATAGTAGTTAGATGTTTCGCTATAAATAAACGTCATATAGGATTCAACAATTAACAGACAAGATGTTTAAGTTATTGCCTAAAATAAATATATATAATGGTGGAAGAATTTTAAATTTTATTAGAACTCGGCTTCTATATATGGAGCACAAATAGTTCTGCGATTACTATCTAAGGTGTCCCAGTATTGCTCAGGCTGGTAAGAATTGGTTCCGCCGAGGTCTTCTGGCCCCGTTCCACATCCCCTTGTCTCATTGCCATTATGATTAATTCCCCATACATAAGCCGTGCGGTAATCATTATTATATCCAATATTAACCATTTTACCTGAGAAGGGTTTTCCATCATCTATTTTTTCATCAATTTTCCTAATATCCCAAGCATTTAAACCGCACTGATGCTTATATGCGTTAGTACCTTGTTCAGTTCCACACAATCCTAATGTTATTTTATGACCAGATGACATATATGGCGTTGAAGACGAGCTTGAAGGCACAAAGCCAAAGGCTATTCCTCCGACTAAGCCATTACGCTTGTTTGCAGGTAATTGCACCCTTGGGAAAGACTCGCCTGCGACAACAGTTGTTGAAGTTTCATCAAATACACCCCACTTCACGACCTCTGCAGCAGCAAGATGATCTAACGCACTTAACCACTCCGCAGCATAATATCCATTTGAACAGGCATCAGGAGGAATCCATCCACGAGAATCACTTACACTAACATTTGTTATGCGGTAATTACTATTATTACACCCTGTGCTACTATTATAAACTCCCGCTGTACCAAACCTCATACCATTTATAGTTTTATCGCCATTGCCATCCGTTACTTGATCTGGTTGAGTGCCACTAACAAAATATGAAGACGCCTCAATGAAGTCGCCTGGCAAAGCATCATACTCTAACTTAAAAGCTAAAACACTCTGATTTAATGATCTAATAGATGATATGGTGGATTGTACATTTGCAGCTCTAATAAGGCTTGCAGCTCCTATTACTGCTGAAGTCAATAGACCAATAATAACTATAACTATAGAAAGCTCTATTAGCGTAAAACCTTTTCTCATAGCAAAATTTATGTTTATATACCGTTAAAGTAAACCACGGAGCTTTTATAAAGTCAAACAAGAAGAGGTTTCATATGAATTTATAAAAATGTATATTAAGTTGTTTAAATCATGACTTGAGTTTTCCGTGATAATGCAAATTAACAAGGAATTTAAGAAATATTATAAGTATTTTATGAGCACAATATTAAAATATGAGCTTAACTACTCATTAGTATAATTAAGAATTATCTATAGCAACTTTTGAGGATCATAATGAAGCAAAAGAGTTCTTAAAAAAATTTAGAAAAAAAATCAGTAATTATCTGATTAATTCAATTAAAACACTATTGTTTTAAGAAGATTTAATGTGTTATACACATATATCATTAATCTGTTTTTGTGTATAACGATTTATTTAAAATATGAGTAATTTTAAAATAGCATTAGAATTTCAGTTTAGAGCGATTTATGCGATATCGATGCGAGAGTTCAAAACCCGTTTTGGGCAGAAAAAAATAGGTTTTTTGTGGGTTATTTTAGAATCAATTACTCATGTTAGTATATTTGCTACCTTAAAATATTTAATTGGCATAGCTGGGCCTGACGGAATTAATATAATTCTTTTTCTTATAACTGGAATAATACCATTTTTTTATTTTAGAAATACAATCAATAGAATGGTATCTGCACTCGGTTCTAATAAAAGTTTATTAACAATCTCCAACATCTCTTTTTTGGACTTCTATTATGCTAGGTTTATATTAGAAAGTTTTTTGATTTTTATTACTTTGCCAATAGTATTTATTTTAGGCCTTGTATTTGTTTTTAATAATGATTTTTATTATTTTACTGGCTATCAAGTTAACGATATTCTAACAATTTTAAATGGTATTTTTATGTTAGGTTTGTTAGGGTTTGGTTTAGGTTTAATAATATCTTCATTAGCTATTTTTAGTGATTCTATTCAGCTAGTTTCATCCGTATTTATTAGAATGCTCTATTTTACTTCAGGCGTTTTAATTTCTACTGATAAAATTCCATATCACTATCACTATTTATTGGAGTGGAACCCAATAGTACATTGCATGGAAGCTCTAAGAACAGGTTTTTTTCAAGAATACACTCCGCAAGAATATTTTTTAAATTATGATTATGTATACACTACTGCTTTGGTTTTAATTTTCTTTGGTTTATTATTAGTTTCTAGGACGAAATCATGGGTGTTGAGATAAAACAGATTGAGCTTAGGGACATTCACATGTCATACCGCGTTAATAGTGGATGGCACCATGTTCTAAAAGGAATTGATTTAGACATCCCTCAAAATAAGTCTATTGGTATTTTAGGAAGGAACGGTGCAGGTAAATCAACACTTATAAGCATTTTGAGTAATTTAATAAAACCTATTAAAGGAAAAGTAAAATTTAATGGCCTCAAAGTTTCTTGGCCAGTTGGTCGCCCTGCTTTTCAAGGTAGTTTAACAGGAGTTGATAATATTAAGTTCTTTTGCAGGTTATATGGTATTTCAATTGAAGAAACTATTGGTTATGTAGAAGATTTTGCAGAGCTAGGTAAATACCTGTATATGCCGGTAAAAACTTATTCTAGTGGTATGAAAACACGATTAGGGTTTGGAATGAGTATGGCAATAGACTTTGATACAATGCTAGTAGATGAAGGCTTTAACGCTGGTGATGCTAGGTTTACTAAAAAAATGAATGAGTTATTTGATCAAAAAAGAGAAAGTCATAACATGATTTGTGTATCCCATAACGGAAATATAGTTAGAAGATTTTGCGACCAAGCTGCAGTTTTAAGAAACGGAAAGCTAGAATTGTATGAAGATGTTGAAGAGGCAATTAAAATTTATAAAAACCTTTAGAACTCATTTAAAACTAACGATAATTAATCTAAGCGTTAACTATTTTAACTTTTTTTTGAACTTCAATTACACCTAAATCAATTAGCATTTTTTTAATTTCAGACTTGCTAATTTTAGGCTCAACAT
>CAYGRX010000085.1:1434-7579 GCA_964352365.1 uncultured Rickettsiales bacterium | reverse complement strand
CCTAAAAAAGTAATATGGAGAGTTTTTACTCTTTAAACAATACTAAATATTCGCCATAGCCTTCTTTTTCTAAATCATCTTTTTCAATAAATTTTAATGAAGCCGAGTTGATGCAATATCTTTGCCCACCTTCATCCTTAGGGCCATCATCAAAAACGTGACCTAAGTGGGAGTCTCCAGCTTTAGATCTAATTTCAGTTCTAACCATACCTAGGGAATTATCCTTTTTTTCTACAACCATGCTTTGATTTAATGGTTTGGTAAAGCTTGGCCAGCCACTACCAGAATCATACTTATGCGTTGAAGAAAATAGCGGTTCACCACTTACAACGTCTACATAAATGCCTTCAGCCTTATTATCCCAATATTTGTTATCAAATGGTCTTTCGGTACCATTTTCTTGCGTAATATGATATTGCAAAGGGTCTAATTTTTGTAGAGCTTTGGGGTCCTTTTTAAAATTCTTTTCTGTCATGGTTTCTTCTGCAGTAGCGTTAATATTAAAGGTATTGGCATACATAGCTGAGAGTATTATAGATAATGTTAAGATTTTTGTTTTCATACTAAAGTATTCTCCTATTAAATAGATTTAGTTACAAAAAATATTTTTTCAATTATTTGTATAATATGAATTCACTTAACAACAAAGATATTCAAACCCCTCCATGCAAACATTTTGATGATTGCGGTGGCTGTTCTATGCAGCGACATTCAGAAGATAAGTATTATGCTATCAAGCAAAACCTAATAAGTGAAACCGCAGAAAGGCTAAATTCATTTGCGGAAGTTCTTCCTATTGTTAAGGTGGGGAAGTATTCTAGAAGGCGTGCAGATTTTAAAGTTTCAGTAAATAAAGGTGACATAAACATTGGTTTTTTTAAACACCAAAGTCATGAAGTAGTCAATATTCAAGAATGTCTTATAATTGAAAAAGAAATTTTCCAACTTTTAGAGCCCTTAAAAAAACTTCTCTCAACACTTAAAAAGCCAAGCAAAGTTTATTCAATATCAGTAACCAAGATTCTTAATGGTTTTGATATAATTTTAAAATCTACTAAAAAAATTGTTTTTGATGAAATTGCTTTTCAAAACTTTATTCAAGATAATAGCATTAAAAGCCTATATTTAGATATCAAAAATATAGAAGGGCAAATTAAACTTCATGATGAAGACTCTTCAAAATTTTTATTCAAAAATAATGAAGTTTCTATTCCCCCAAATTCCTTTCTTCAGGCGTCTGAGGCGGGGCAAGAAGCTATCATAGATTTTATCTTTGATAATGTTAATGTAGCTAAGAACATTGCTGATATTTATTCAGGCTGTGGCACTTACACAATTCCTTTAATTTCCGAAAGAGGTGCTTTTGTTACATCTTACGAAGGTAGTACAGATATGATATCCGCCCTTGTAAATAATTTGAGAAATTTAAACCTTAGTCATCTTAATACTTCTCAAGTTAAAGATTTAACAAAAACACCAATAAAGCCGGATGCTTTAAATAATTTTGATTTGGTGATTATAAATCCTCCTAGGGTAGGGGCCACAAGACAAATTTCCGAAATATCAAAAAGCACTATAAAGAGGCTTATATATATTTCATGTGATCGTAGAACTTTCGAAGCAGATTCAAAAGTTCTTATAAACTCTGGTTATAATCTCAAAAAAATTCAGGGTATAGATCAGTTTTACTGGTCAAAACATATTGAAATTGCAAGTTTATTTGTTAAAGTTTAAACAAACTTCTTTACTAAGCTCTTAACAATATTTACAAATCACCCTAACTGGAGAGGTGGCCGAGTGGTTGAAGGCGCACGCTTGGAAAGCGTGTATACTAGCAATAGTATCGAGGGTTCGAATCCCTTCCTCTCCGCCAGCTAGTTTACATTTTCCTACATTTATCAGAACTTAAGTCAACTAGCCCGCACTTCCGCGGCGTTATCGCCTATATCAAATTCATAATTCCACCAGCAGAGCTCAACTCAAGAGCAAATTCTCGCCAAATTACCCAAAGCTCTGAGATGGCCATTTCGGCAGTACAGTTGCAATAATTCCGCAGAACCTAAATTCCCAGTAAAATAAAAAATACTGGGAAAAATACTGGGAATTAAAAAAAAGTGGGTTTGAAAAAATTTAGAAATTTGAGGTGAATTGACTAAGCAAGGCAGGCTTTATTGATGCTATTTCAGCATCAACATCTTCCGCTGCTTTTTCCAGTTGGTTTCTTTGATGGCGAATAGTTTTTCCACCGTCCATTGCTCTTCGCTTAGTCTGAATAGCAATACTCTGTTAATAATAGGTTATTTTAGGTGGGAGTATTACAAGCGATTCTCGGCAATCCTCGCTCTAAATGGGCAAATACTCTGAAAATGAAACTAGATTGATTTGTAATCACAAAATTTAAAGTAAACTTATATATTAAGAAAATATCTTGTGTGTTTTAGTTCGCCTTTTTTCTTAAGGGCTTTATTTTCAACAAGCTCAGTCAAATCACGTGTCGCTGTCGCGCTTTTTGCTTTTGTAATATTACGATAATTGCTCGCACTCATGCCGCCCTCAAAACCATCTGGACCTGATTCAAATAATTTTCTTATAGCCTTATTTTGCCTTTCATTAAAAACATTTCGATATCGGTCAAAAAACTTGGTTTTATCAATTAAAAACTCAGCATATCTGTTAGTTTCATTTAAAGCACTTAAAATTACTTCAGAAAAATAAACTAACCATTCAGTTATTTCCAAATCCTTATTTGATGTTTCAAGCATCTCATAATATTTTTTTCTGTTATTATAAATTACCTTTGATAGTGCAATTAGGGTAGGGCCTCCTAGCAGTTCAGACAATGCTTTTTCGACCAAAGCGCGTCCAATTCTACCATTACCATCTTCAAATGGATGAATACAAACAAAATATAAATGCGCGATTCCTGCTCTAGTCAAAATAGGCAAATCCTTGCTATGGTTAAACCACTTTATAAAATAATCCATCTCACGCTTAATTTCGTTGGAGGGGGGTGCTTCAAAATGTATTTTTGGTTTGTGGAGCGGGCCAGAAATCACCTGCATTTCATTTCTATCAGTTCGATATTTCCCAACTTTTTTAATGTCATTGCGCCCTGAGCAAAGCATTTTATGCCACTCAAACAAGGTTTTGTTTGATAATTTTGCACTATAATTTTCATAGAGATGAATCATCATCTCAGATATACCTTGCTCTGCTAATGTGCCTTTTATGCTTTTTGCCTTCAGTCCAAAATGCTTCATGATTGAGGATTGAACGCTATCTCTGCGTAATATTTCCCCTTCAATTTCAGATGTCTTGAGTGCCTCATCACTTATAAATTCAACAATCAGGTGTTTTTTATCACTCTCTGATATATGCTTCAATACACCCCTAAAAACTCCTGATTTAATCAAAAATTCTTTTTCAAACTCTTCTAGTTTTGATGAATCAAACCTAAAATTAGGCCAATCCGCTCTTTGCCAGTTCCATTTCATGATTTATATACATTAATTCTATAAATCAAGTATACAACATAAAATGATTTATAGGAAGTTATATTTTAAATCATTTAAGTCTACATATTTATTCAGTACTTCCCGATTTTAAAACCTTCAAATAAAATTCTATCAAAAAGAGTTTTATATGAGTACTTATTATCAAAGAACAATCCAGAAGCTAACTTCATCAAATCGAGATTTAATCAATAGAAGTTTTAATTTGGGATTATATGAGGAAATCCAAGTTTTAAAGCAGATTGCTCAGCAACTGCATTACTTGCTTAAAAGTAGCTTGAGCAAAATAGATTTTGTTTCTGAAGTTTCTGGCGGCAATACTTTGTTGGTTGGCGAAGGAAATTTAAGCTTTTCTCTTAGCTTAGTAGAAAAAGCCTCAATAAACCCTAGATATCTTACCGCTACAGTCTTTGAAATTGAAGATGAAGTTTCAGAATATACACTTTTTAATGCCAAAAACTTGCTTGAACTGGGCACCGAAGTTATATTTGAAGTTGATGCTACTGACTTAAAAACTGCCTTCGGATATCAAAAATTTGACAACATAATTTTCCAATTTCCAAATGTTGGCAGCAGAGAACCCGTTGAAGGTAGGAACCCCAATTATATCCTCATAAGAGATTTTCTTAAAAGTGCTAAAAGCCAGTTAAACGAAGATGGCAAAGTTCTTATAATAACAGTAAATAGCTCATATTATAACGGAGTATTCCATTTTGAAGAGGCTGCGCATAAAGCAGGATTTGAGCAACCAGAAATTTATAGTTTTGACCTAGATGATTTTCCTGAATATATTCATAGCATGGCCAACGAAAATGAAAGTGCAATTGAAGATTATGATTCTTTTTGCACATATGTTTTCAAATTATAAAAATATATGAACCTTTTTGCTGAAATAGAACCGAAACCACAAGATGTCATTTCTGGTCTAATTTTGATTGAAAATTTTATTTCAGAAGATGTAGAAAAAGAGCTAGTTAGAAATATTGATAACCAACCTTGGCTATCCGACCTAAAGCGTCGTGTTCAACATTATGGTTATAAATATGACTACAAAGCTCGTGGTGTAGCGGAAGATTTTAAAGTTGGTGATATTCCTGAGTTTATTTTGCCGATTTCAGAACAGCTTTTGCGCGAAAGCGATTTCAATAAACTTCCTGATCAAGTTATTGTGAACGAGTATCAGGCGGGGCAAGGAATCTCACCTCATATTGATTGTGTGCCCTGTTTTGAAGAGATAATAGCAAGTCTAAGCCTTGGCTCTGATTGCTTTATGGATTTTATCCAACCCGAAACTAATCAAAAAATCTCAATCTTATTGCCCTGTAGAAGCTTATTTATTCTTGAAGATGATGCTCGCTATAAATGGCAACATGGAATTGCAGCGCGCAAAACCGACAAAATTAACGGCAAAATTATCCAACGTCAACGTCGTATCTCTTTAACTTTTAGAAATGTGATTTTGAGCTAGTTTAAATAGTTGGATGCATCTACCAACGTTTTGTTATATTAATTCCTGCTCGTAATGTTGTGATATCGCTACCCATTTCAACTTGAGTGATGCCAGAGAGATTAAAGCCTTCGCCAATTTCAAACTCATTAAGTTTTAAGGCAACTAAACCTGCAACTGTAGAAGATTGATTAACCGATAAATCAAACGAATTACCTGTATTTGTAGAAGTTAAACGTAAATCTTCAGTATTATTTAAATTACCTATTACACCAGTTTCTAATGTGAATGCGGAGTGTTTTTCTGCTTCTTTGTCGAATGCTAAATCATAGCCGACTGCAAATTTGAAAGGCACAGAGATAAAATCAGCATCATCTGCTCTAAGGGCAGCAATTGAAGCAGTTGGTGTGCCGTTTAATGTTGCAACACCTGTCTCCTGAACACTGTCTGCGGAATATTCTAGCAAGCCAATTTGTCCAATTAAGTTTATATTTTCTTGTATAGGGTAAGAAATTTCAGAGCGTACGCCATACCAAGATATATCGCCCTCGCTTTTAAGGGTTTCCCGGTTAGTACCAGCTGCATTAATTATAACATTCCTTGTATTATCATAATCTGTTTGCCCATAAACTAAAAATGCTTGATAACGTCCTTTATCAAAAATGTTGCCAGTTTGGAATGCTGCAATTTCATAACTATCGCCGCTGCTAGCAACTTCGCTGGAATTATCTGCGCTATAATGACCATAAGATACTTGTAGACCCGTTTTTTTAGATGCTTCTTCTATTAAGTTTAATTGAAAAGTTACTGCTCCAATATCAGTATCAAGTTCGCCAGAGCTAAGGCCGTCTTGCTCAAGGCTACTATGTTGATAGGCAGTAGAAACTTTTAAAATAGCTTGGTTAGTATCATCTAATAGGTCAGTTGCCATGCTGTTAAATAAAGCGCTAGATTGAAGTGCTCCAGTTAAAGGGGCTGACATTCCACCTGCAGGTATTTGAGCAGTTGCACCGCTGGGTGCGGCAGTATAAAATCCATTCGAAGCTAGGCTTGGTGCGGATGCTCCACTGTTAGGAACATAACTACCAGCTGGAGCTGGAATTGCAGTTGTCGCTCCAGCATTTGGAACATAAAACCCAGCAGGAGCCGCCTCTGCTGTAGTTGCGCCTGATGTACTAACAAAAAA
>CAYGRX010000085.1:0-1334 GCA_964352365.1 uncultured Rickettsiales bacterium | reverse complement strand
AGTTGCGCCTGATGTACTAACAAAAAAACCTGGCGTTGCTAGAATTTGAGCGCTTGCTCCACTATTAGGCACAAAATTACCTGGATCTGCCTGTATTTGGCTAGTAGCACCAGAAGTTGGAACATAACTACCTGGGTCAGCTTGCGTTTGAACGTCAGCTCCATCAACTGGAACATAACTACCTGGGTCAGACGCTACACAAGCGCTTCCACCTAGCGGGTCATAAAATCCCGCTGTGCAGGTTGATGCCTCTACGGCTGAACTCGATGCAAGTGCTATTAAGAAAAGTGAAGTATTTTGCGCTAAGGTTCTAGATGAGTTACTTTTATTTATTTTATCCATTTGCCAATGTAATGTTGTTATAATATTTTAAAACTTAAGTTATTTTTAAAACATGTAAAAGTAAAAATTTAAATGACGCAAAATATAAGCGATAATTTTCAAGAAAATATTTTAAATGAGGCACTTGAAGCGCACAGGAAGGGTGATATTGCGGTTGCCTTGTCGGAATATGAAAAATATCTTTCAGTTAGCCCTAAAAACCCTATAGCTCTCTATGGCTTTGCAAGTATCAAACTTGCTAAAGGTGATATAAGTGTTTATCCTAAAGCTATTGATGCTTTTTTTAATGGGCAACCTTCAACATTAGATAAACCCTTGGCTTCAGAATCTATCATTCGCACCTTGATTAGTCAGCAATATCAAGACCATGCAAAGCAATTTTTAGATGAATGTGAAGTAAATGGAGTCATTCCAAACAAATTTGATGAACTCAAAAAACTAGTTGAGATACCATCTTATCTAGAGCATTCTGTTTATGACCCTTTATTGGAAAAAGAGCTTGAGCGTTACCGCCCAATAGAAAGCTCAAATTTTGTTTATGCGATTGATATTGTTGGTGGTTGCAACTTGCGTTGCCCAACTTGCCCCGTTTCAAGCGGGGAGCTATCTAAAGGGTTAATGTCGATAGATTTATACAAAAAAATTCTCACTAAAATACGTGCAGAGTCAAAAGATGAAAACCCAGATATTTGGCTTTTTAGTTGGACTGAGCCATTTTTAAACCCGAATATAAGTGAATTTATAAAGGTTACTAACGAATTTGGTTTTACTAGTTTTTTATCTACAAACTTAAATTTGGGCGCAAGGCTAGAAGAAGTTATGATGGAAAATCCAACTAGAATTAAAATATCTCTTTCTTCACTGCAACAAGATATTTATTGCCAAACTCACGCGCGCGGAAATATTGAAACCGTTATTGAAAATTTACATAAGCTCTCGGAGTATCGCATAAAACATAAAGCAACTACCAAAATCTGGATAGGGCACCATCT
>CAYGRX010000084.1:0-7646 GCA_964352365.1 uncultured Rickettsiales bacterium | reverse complement strand
GACTAACAATTTCTTTTACTTCTGACTCTTTTCTTAAAATATCTTTTAAAATGGCCTTAACTTCTTCGATTCCGCCTTCAAAATCACTCATTTCAAACAAATTAGAATAAGACCAATTTCCAATCTTATCATCAATCATTTCAAGAGTTAGAAATTTATTTGTTTTTAATGACTTCCCACATCTCTATCGCCTGTTATACTAAGTTTTTTTGTTGAGCTATAAGTATCTGAATTTACAATTTTTCTTGCAAGTTTTCTGGAGGCTTTATTGTCTATCCTACCATCACCATCTCTATCAATAAATATTAGATCAATAACACCTTCAATATTCTTTCTGCCTTCAGCTGAAACAGAATCATCTAACGTTATATAATCTCGCCAATTGAAATTTTTAATATTTGGCATTTGATAAACCCCCTCATCTAATATATTTATATTATCATAAAAAAAATTAAGGAATAGTTAATGAGAATTACAGGTGGAGAGTTTAAAGGCAGGGATGTACTATCTAAGAAAGAGAGAGACACCCACATCAGACCAACTTCAGGAAAAGTTAGAGAGGCCTTGTTCAACTTGCTTGCTCATGGAAAGTTTTTGAGTGAAGTTGATTTTTTAACTGATGAAAACCCAAGCTTAATACATGGGAGAATTGTTGCTGATTTATATGCTGGAACTGGGGTTTTGGGATATGAGGCTTTATCACGCGGTGCAAGTAAGGTAATTTTTGCAGATATGAATGATAAATCTTTAAAAATTGCACAAAGTAATGCTGAAGAATTTAAGGTGAATGACAGATGTATGTTTATTCGCACTCCATGCGATAACTTGCCAAGCCCACCAGCCCTTGCAGATGTTGTTTTTATAGATCCACCATATGACAAGAAGCTAGTTAATAAATCCATAAAAAATATTGCTAGTACTGGGTGGTTAAAAGATGGTGGAATTTTAGTTGTTGAGCATTCTAAAAAAGAAGAGGTTGAAGAAATTGAAGGATATAAATTTTTAGATTCCAGACAATATAATAATACGACATTAACCATCTTGAAAAGGGTATATTAAAAGCTTATCTAATAACCACAAAAGAAAATATAATTAATTCTACAAGAGTTTAACAACTAAAGTTGATATTTCATTATGGGATTAAAAGCAGAAAAATATACTAGAGCGTTTGGTGAATCCATTGAAAATGCTAGTAGTTTAGCAGTTAAAAATGGCAACCAACAATTAACTGACTTTCATGTTTACGCAAGTTTAATTAGCCCTGAAAATGAAGGCATCACAAGAGATTTGCTAACTAGCCTAGATGTTAATGTTGATAGTCTATACGCAAAAATAATTAAGAAAATTGATTCATTCCCCAAAGTTAGCGGCTCCGCAGAAGGGCAACTATATTTAGATGGGAAACTAGCAAAAATTCTGGATAGGTGCGTTGAAGTTGCAAAAAAAATGGGTGATGATTTCGCAAGCAGTGAAATTTTCACGCTCACTATTCTTGAATCTGAAACAAGTGAACTATCTAAAATTTTGGGTACGCTCGGTTTAAATGAAAAAAACGTTAAAAAGGCAATTAAAGAAATGAGAAAAGGTAAAAAAGCTGATAGCGCGAATGCAGAAAATAACTATGACGCGCTAGCAAAATATTCAATTGATTTAACTCAGCGCGCAACTGAAGGAAAACTAGACCCTGTAATTGGTCGTGACGAGGAAATTCGCCGAACTATGCAGGTTCTTTCAAGAAGAACAAAAAACAACCCCGTTTTAATTGGCGACCCCGGAGTTGGAAAAACAGCAATAGTTGAGGGTTTGGCAAATAGAATAGTTAGTGGCGATGTTCCTGAGAACCTAAAAGGCAAAAAACTAATGTCACTAGATATGGGAAGCCTAATTGCAGGCGCTAGCTATCGCGGAGAATTCGAAGAGCGCTTAAAGTCTATTCTAAAGGAAGTTGAAGATGGTGCTGGTGAAATAATTTTGTTCATAGATGAACTCCACACTTTAGTTGGAGCAGGTAAAACAGATGGAGCAATGGATGCAAGCAACCTTCTAAAACCCGCCCTAGCCCGTGGTGAATTGCACTGTATTGGCGCAACCACAACTGAAGAATATAGACTTTATATTGAGAAAGATGCCGCTTTAGCACGCAGGTTCCAACCAGTTCAAGTTGGCGAGCCAAGCGTCGAAGATACAATCGCAATCTTACGTGGACTAAAGGAGAAATATGAAGTTCATCATGGGGTAAAAATTTCCGACCCCGCAATAATTGCAGCAGCAAAACTCTCACACAGATATATCTCAGATAGGTTTTTACCAGATAAGGCAATTGACCTTATAGATGAAGCAGCAAGCAAACTTCGTATGCAAGTTGATAGCAAGCCAGAAAAAATTGATGAATTTGACAGAAAAATAATCAAGCTAAAAATTGAACGTGAAGCATTATCAAAAGAAAAAGATGATGCCAGCAAAGAACGCATCAGTAAGCTTGAAGGTGAACTAAATAAACTTGAAGAAGAAGCTAAAAAACTTACGGATGCATGGGAAAAAGAAAAAAGCAAGCTATCCAATGTTCAAAAAATTAAGGAAAGGCTTGAAGATTCTAGAAATGAACTTGAGATAGCACAAAGAAACGGGGACCTTGCTAAGGCTGGCGAACTTACTTACGGAATAATTCCCAGCTTAGAAGGAAAACTTAAAGACCTTGAGGACACAGCTACAAAATCTGAGTTTATTAGTGAATCCGTTAATGAAGATGATATCGCCGCGGTAGTTGGCAAATGGACAGGAATTCCCGTAAGTAAACTTTTAGAAGGGGAGAAGCAAAAATTACTAAAAATGGAAGATCATTTACGTGATAGAGTTATAGGCCAAGAAGAAGCATTAAAGGCAGTTTCACAGGCTATCAGAAGAAGTAAAGCAGGACTTCAAGATGAAAGTAGACCACTTGCCAGCTTCATGTTTTTGGGCCCAACTGGCGTCGGTAAAACTGAACTTACAAAAGCACTGGCTGAGTTTATTTTTGATGATGAAAACTCAATGATACGCATAGATATGAGTGAATATATGGAGAAACACTCAGTTGCAAGATTGATTGGAGCACCTCCAGGATATGTCGGCTATGAACAAGGGGGAGAGTTAACCGAAGCAGTTCGTCGCAAGCCATATCAGGTAATTTTACTTGATGAAGTTGAAAAAGCTCACCCTGATGTGTTTAATGTTATGCTCCAAGTCCTTGATGATGGCCGCTTAACTGACAGCCAAGGTAGAACAGTTGACTTCAAAAATGTTATTATAGTTATGACCTCAAATCTTGGCTCTCATTACATCGCCGAGCTTGGTGATGATGACCCGATTGGAATGGCTGAAGGAAAGGTTATGCAAGAAGTTAAGGCAAATTTCCGCCCTGAATTTTTAAATCGTATTGATGATATATTGCTTTTCAATAGGCTTAAACGTGCAGACATGAGCGCGATTACAAAAATCCAGTTAAAACAATTGGTTAAAAGACTTTCTTCACAAGATATGATAGCTAGTTTCAGTGATAATGCTATAGAGTGGCTTGCAGAAAAAGGTTTTGACCCAGCCTATGGAGCACGCCCTTTAAAACGCGTTATTCAAAACGAACTGCAAAACAAATTAGCGAATGAGATTTTAAACGGCACAATTAAAGCTGGAGATAAATTCACCATTGATGTGAAAGATGGCGAATTAGCAATTAGTCAGTAATGACTCTTAGCTTCTTCTTAGCCCCGTTTCCATACGACGGAGCGAGGAAACATGGTAATTATTTCATTTGATGGAACCAAAAAATTTATACCCCCACAACAAGTGCAATAGCCATAGCTGGCAAAGAGAACGCTCTTTTATATTTATCTGCTACCCCTTATTATTAGCTAAAATACTAATAACATCACCAGAAATTCTTCCTAGAAGCCTACTATATGGCATTGACTGAATCCAAACCTTTCCAGGGCCAGTAAGAGTTGTAAGGAACAAATCTTCACCCGCAAAAAGTATATTTGACAAGCCTTTTACCACCTGAATATCATGATCCACGCCCATTTCAAAACCAACTAAAGAACCAGTATCAACATAAATTGACTCACCTTTTCCAAGGACCTTCTCCTCAACTGCACCAGATGCATGGATAAAAGCCAAGCCCTGCCCTGTAATTTTTTGCATCACGAAACCTTCACCACCAAACAAGCCAAAACCAATTTTTCTTGCAAAACCAAATTCAAGCGCAACTCCTCTAGCGCCACATAAAAAAGCACCACGCTGGCAATATATACCACCGCCTGAGAGGTTTTTAAGATCAATCGGCTGTATACGCCCAAGATATGAGCCTGCAAAACTAACGCTATGTCGTTTGGTCGCATCATTATTTGTAAACATGGTCATAAACAATTTTTCACCCGCAAAATAACGCTTACCCGCACCCATAATTGAACCGAGCACCCCCTTATGCTTCTCACTCCCATCTCCGAAGGAGGCCTTCATCTGAATACCCTCCTCCATATACATCATTACTCCCGGCTCAGAAATTGCAGTTTCACCAGGGTCAAGAGTGACCTCAACATATTGCATATCTGCACCTTTTATCTCGTAGTCAATATCGTGAGCGCCCTGTGGCGATGGTGGCTTTTGCATATTATCCTCAATATTTTCAGTAGTTTTTTAGTTAAAATTATAGTTTACATATTATATGTTAACAAATTATATGAAAAACACGCAAAAAAATATCTATACCATAGATCAAAACCACAATTTTCTTCGAAGTCTTGCAAAGGGAATACTAGATAAGGTTGGTAGTGACCCTATTAAACTTCGCAATATTGATATATATCTACCAAATAGAAGAACAGTTGCGCAGCTGAAGAATGAGTTTATCAGCCTTTCAGACAATAAATCTATTATGCTACCAAAAATTCGTTCAATTGGTTATGAGGATGAAGAGAATTTAGAAATAGAATTATATGCAAACGGCTTCGACAGCAATATACCACAGGCACTTCCAAGTAATGATAGGCTTTTCAAGCTAGTAGACTTAATTAAAAATTATGAAGGAACCGAACTAGATTTCGCAAATATATCCTTCAAGCAAGCACTAGAACTAGCCTATTCGTTAACCGACTTAATTGATGATGCAAATAGATACCAAATTGAAGCTATTGATGGATTAGAAAATATTTACCATGAGGAACTTGCAAGCCACAACCAAATTAGCTTAGAGTTTCTAGGTTATATTTTCAAAGAATATCCTAAGTTTTTAAATGCAAATAATCTCGTAGATGAAATTACAAAAAGAAATATCATCACTGAAAAGCTTGCCGAGATATATACTAAACAAAAAAGCGATAAACTAGTTTACATCGCAGGAACTACAGGAACGTTACCAGCAACAAAAAAACTAATAAAATCAATATTTAACCTAAAGAATGGCAATATTATCCTGCCTTATATTGATTTAAATTTACTAGATGATGAATGGGATGAAATAGGAGCAGAAGACTGTGATTTAAACCATCAACTTTCAATTAAAAAACTATTGGAATATTTAAAAATTGAAAGGAATGAAATTAGATTTTTTGAAAAAGGTGAAAATAAAAAATCTCACTCAGAAATATCTTCACAAATCATGAAGCCTGCGAAATTTTGCCAGAGATGGAAAAATTCCGATTTAAATGAAGAAAATTTCAATAAAATTAAAGTTGCAGAACTAAATAGTATTAGCGATGAGGCGCAATTAATATCCGTTCTGGTTAAGGAGGCTATCAGCTTAAAAAAGAGCTGTGCCGTAATAACATCAAACAAAACTTTAATAAGTTATATTAATAGCTTATCAAGAAATCTTAATTTAAACTTTGATAATTCAATAGGTTATAGTTTTGCAAAAACTGACATTGGAAAGCTAATGCTAAACATAGCAGATTTGATATCAGATGACTTCAGAACAACCAGCTTACTAAACACCCTCAAAAGCCCTTCAATACTAATATCCGAAGAATACAACACAAAGGAATTTAAAGATTTTATCAATTTCCTAGAAAAAGATATTGCCAGAAAACATGGCTTTAGAGATATAAGATTTTTAATAAATTACCTTGAAAACTCTATAGAACTTAATGAAAAGCAAAAAAATATTATAGGAAAATACATATTACCTTTATCAAGTATAATCAAAAAATTAGATAAAGAACTTAATGTATCAGTTGAAATATTAAGTGTTATATATTTTGAACTATTAGAACTATATATTGGCAGTGAACAAGTAAATAATATAGATGCCAACGCACTAGACATAACAAAAAAATTATTAGGCGCAAAAACTTTACAATCAAAAGATTTGACCACGAGTCTTTTTTTAAGCTTTAGTAGAATTATTATCACAGATGCTAATATTTATGATTCTCAAATTGATATCTTAGCACCCATAGAATCAAGGCTATTAAACCATGACAGGGTAATAATAGCTAATGCAAATTTAGGGGAGCTACCTCAATCAAACTTTTCGATGTGGCTAAACAAACCAATGCGCCGCGATTTTGGCCTACCCGCAAATGAACTGGAAATGAGCCTAGAAGCCCATGACTTTGCAAGCCTATTACAAAAAGATGAGGTTTTTATAACTAGGAGTAAGTTTGTAGACTCAGAGCCAACAAGCCCCTCACCTTTCTTAACAAGGGTTATCGGATTTTTAGAAAGCCAGAATCTAGATTTTAAAATTAATGAAGACTATCTGAGAATTGTTGAAAAACTAAAAGTTAATGAAGTTACAAAAAAGAGCTTCCACAGACCAGAGCCAAAGGTAAATATTCAAAAAAACACTCTAAAAATCTCCGCAACAGATGTAGAGAAGACAGTTAAAAACCCCTATTACATCTATGCCAAAGAGATCTTAAAATTAAAGAAGATTGATAATTTAGAGGAACCAACGGAAAGAAGGGATTTTGGTAATTTTGTGCATTCAGCATTAGAAGAATTCGCAAATTTTCACCAACAAGAATTAAACAAGGTAGAAATTACGAAACTAAATGATATCTTCGCAAAACATTATAAAAGCTATGATGAGCTTGGTAAAGCTGACCCTAGCTGGATTTTAGAAACAAGCCAAATATCACCTTGGTTTATTAAAAAAGAAATAACGAGATTGCAGTCTATATCAAAAACTTACCAAGAAGAAAGAGGCGTTTGTGAGTTTAACGGAATTTTACTTACAGGAATCGCAGACAGAATTGAAATTGATAAAGATAGAAATTTGAATATTGCAGATTATAAAACAGGCAAAACACCAAGCTTCGGCGATGTTTCAAAGCTAATATCACCACAATTATTAATTGAGATGATTATTGCTAAATATAATGGATTTAAAGATAGTGGGCTTTCAACATCTAGCTTTAATAATTTAAATTCAATTATTTACTACAAAATAAACCTATCATCTGGTGGCCCTGAAATTAATGATTTCAAGGTTTTTGGAAAAGAAAATTTAGTAGAGATAGCAGAAATTGAATTGCAAAATTTGGTTGAAAGCATCCTAGATGAGAATACTCCATTTTTGGCGTATCCTGACGAATCCAACTTACCCGAATATGATAGTTATTATTTGCTAGCTAGGCACGAGAAGTAAGTAAATTACGATTACTTAGTCA
>CAYGRX010000083.1:0-7663 GCA_964352365.1 uncultured Rickettsiales bacterium | reverse complement strand
GGTTAACAATATTTAATTTGAATAAATTATGAATAAGTACGATATGTATCGTGTAATGTAAAATCCGAACACCTACCTATATGAAAAAACTAATTCTCTTAACAATTTTAACTTTAATTTACTCGGTAAGTGCAATGGCAAACCAATCAAAAATAACTGCACACTCATTTGAATTTGATAGTGCTATTAAAGATGAAAAAATAAAACTATCAGATTATAAAGGAAAAGCTATTTTGATTGTTAATACTGCTTCTGAATGCGGTTTTACTAACCAGTATATAAACTTACAGGCTTTGTGGGAAGAATTTAAAGATGCTGGTTTGGTTGTAATAGCCGTACCCTCAAATGACTTTGGTGGCCAAGAACCAGGGACAGAAGCGCAAATTTGTGAATTTGTAGATCAAAAATTTAAAGTAACTTTTCCAATAACAGCTAAATATAGTGTCAAAGGTGATAATGCTGCACCATTTTACAAATGGGCAAATAATGAAGTTGGTTTTATTGGTTCACCAAAATGGAATTTCCATAAGTATCTAATTGCACCAAACGGCAGCTTAGAAGATTGGTATTCTTCACCAACAAAACCAGATTCTGATAAGATCAAAAATAAAATTAAAGAGTTATTGGGCTAGGTTTTATTATAACTAACTAAAATATATTATAGAAATACCTATTAAACGCACCACCTCAATTTTGGGCTTCAACTGTTTTAATGGCAAGAATTTCTTTATGATAAATTTATCACCTCAATTTAAAATACTTAAGGTTTAAATTAATATACAGTTACACGCGCTAAAAATATGATTCACGGCTAAGTATCTGAAAACTATTTTTTTAATAGATTCACGTTAAATTCTTAAGAAAAAATTAAATTTTTTTAGCATTGTTTTTGCACGGCTTTTTCTGTCAATATCTTTATTGGCAAAAAAGTTAAATAAAGATATTTACCCACAGGATTTTTATTCTAGATTACATTCATGGCGGAGATAATAATCGCTATTTTCGAAATGCAGTGAATATTGAAGGGGTTGTTATTCCTAAAATTTTTGGGCATTTCAATAATTTTGAAAGAAACAAAAATGGACTATAGTGGTGATGTTGAGCCTTTTCAGGCTTACGATGTTTTAAAGGATGATGAAAATTCATACTTAATTGATGTTAGAACATTACCAGAATGGTCTTATGTTGGTATTCCCAACTTAGGGGAAATCGGCAAAGATGTTTTGCGAATTTCTTGGTTAATTTATCCAACTATGGAAGTTAATCATAATTTCATTGAGCAGTTAAAAACTGTAATTGATGATAAAGACGCAAAATTATTCTTTTTGTGCAAAGTTGGGGGCAGATCTTTAGATGCCGCAATCATGGCACAAAGAGGGGGTTTCAAAAATTGCTATAATGTATCAGGTGGCTTTGAAGGAAAGCTTAATGAGCATGGGCATAGGGGTAAATCTGACGGCTGGAAAGCTCAAAATTTACCATGGTATCAGGTATAATCTAACTTTAGATTCACCTGCTTTAATTAACTAAAATTAGGCTTTTTAAATTAAATGGTAAACTCTTCCCAAATAAACCAGAAAGTTTTGCAAAAAAATGATTTGCAAAATCACTGGGAAAGAGTTTGTAAAAAATTTCAATTTTCTCATGGCCAAGGACTTTACACAAGCTGGGTTAAACCGCTTGAAATTGAAAGCCTAGATAATGGCTTTGTTACGTTAAATTCACCCACTGGATTTATTAAAAGCTGGGTTAGCAACAATTTTTCCGGGGTTTTAGAAGGCTATTTCAAAGAAGAATTTCCTAGCTTCAAAGGCTTTGCTATAGAGCTAAAATCATCAAACAACTTTACAAAAACTGAAGATCATATTTCTGGTAACGCGAACCTTATAGAGGGTAGCTCATCAACAATAAAAAACAGTGATTACGGTTTTGAGTCAAAAACTGATGAAAGAATAACATTCAAAAATTTTGTTAGTAACGACACTAATAAATTTGCCATGAATGCGTCAAAATCTATATCCGATAAAGAAAGTAAAAATTTTGGCCTATTCAAAAGCCTATATATATATGGCAATCAAGGCAACGGAAAAACCCATCTTTTACAGTCAATTGCTAATCAAATTAACAGTAATAAAAAAGATTCCAGAAAGGCTATTTATCTATCAGCCGAAAAATTCATGTATGGCTTTATGAAGTCACTTCGAGAGCGTAATATAATTGACTTTAAGGAGTATATTAGATCGGCTGATGTTCTACTTATTGATGATATTCAATTTATTTGTGGCAAACAAAATATTCAGGAAGAATTTCTACATAGTTTTAATGCAATAACCGAAGCTGGAAATTCAATCATATTAAGTTCTGATAGACCAGCTGAAAAACTTAAAGATATTGATGATAGGTTAAAATCTCGTCTTTGCGCAGGTATTACAGCTGATATTAAAACTCCTGATTACGAGTTGAGACTAAAGTTTTTGCAAGAAAGATGTTCTAACTTAAAAATTAATGTTTCAGAAGAAATTTTAGAATTTATCGCAAGACAAGTTGTAACAAGCATTCGTGAAGTAGAGGGCATTTTAAACAAAATTATAGCTCAAAGCTCATTAAGTGGAATTGAAATAAGCATGGAGAATGTTGTTACTTGGACAGGTAACATTCTTAATTTAAGTGTTAATAATGAAGTTACTATTGATCAAATTAAGCGCGCTGTTTGTAATAGTTTCAATTTGCGCATGAACGAAATTGAATCAAAAAGCAAAAGTCGTGATATTTCAAGACCACGTCAAATAGCAATTTACTTGTGCAAAAAGCTAACCAAAAAAAGTCTACCTGACATTGGCAGAAATTTTGGAGGAAGAGATCACGCTACGGTTATTCATAGCGTAAAAACTGTTGAGAATTTGCTAGCTAATGACTCTGATTTAGAAAAAAATATTGCTGAAATCAAATCATCCTTAAAAGGGTAAAAACAGCTCAACTTCATTTTTGCTTTTACTAGTAAATTTCTTCTATTATTATCAAATCTATGAATGAAGAAAAACCACATTACCATGGCCATCGAGCACGCCTAAAACAAAGGTTTTTAAAATCTGTGGAAGATGGCAACCTAGGCTCCTTCCCTGATTATGAACTCCTCGAAATTCTCTTGTTTTCATGCTTCCCAAGGAAAGACGTAAAACCAATAGCCAAAGATTTAATTAAAGAGTTTGGAAGCCTACAACAACTTTTTACCGCAGATTTTAGAAAGTTAAATAATTCAAAAATTATTAACGAATCAACCTTAACCACAATAAAAGCGGTTTATGAAACATCACTTAGAATTCTTAAAAGTGATATGGAAGAAAAAACTATTTTGCAAAGCTGGAAAGCCGTTCTAGATTATTGCCAGTTAGCCATGGGAAGTAACGTTAAAGAAGAATTTAGAGTTTTATTTTTGAACCAAAAGAACTTTCTAATCGCAGATGAAGTTCAACAACGTGGGACAATCGATCAAACCCCTGTTTACCCAAGAGAAGTTGTTAAGCGAGCATTAGAACTTGGCGCTAGTAGTTTAATATTGGTTCACAACCACCCAAGTGGAGACCCCAAACCTAGCAAGGCTGACATTGAAATAACTGAACAGATTGAAACGGCACTAATATCAATAAATATAAAGCTACACGACCACCTTATAATAGCTGGTAATAACCACTTCAGCTTCGCTGGAAATGGATTGATTTAGTTTAGTATGAAAAAAAGATCTGGTTTTACATTAGTAGAGTTAGCTATCGTAATAGTTATTATTGGTTTAATTACTGGCGGTTTGCTTGGTGCGCAGAGCTTGATAAGGTCTTCAAAAATACAATCCGTACTTAGGGATCATAGTTCCTATAGAACAGCAATAAGTGCATTTCAGCTTGAGTATAGTGCCATACCAGGAGATTTCAATGAAGCTAGTGACTATTGGAGTGGTGCAACAGATGGTAATAATGATAAATTAATAAGATATTCAGAAAATGGAGTTGTTTGGCAACATTTAAATGAAGCAGAAATAGTCAACGGTGAATTTAGTGGCGGATCTACCCCTATTGCAGGAACTACAAGCCCAGAACTAGCACTTGAAAACACCGGCATCATGATTATGTCGGCAGATTACAAATCTGTTTACGGGGAGTCTAATACACAACTTTTTGTGCGCAACAAGGTAGGATCTAGCAATATACTGCTTTGGCTTACTCAAGACGGAGCAGACTTTGATGATGAAGAAGAAGAGCTTGCTAGTGGAATTGTTGCAAAGGATGCATCCTCTATTGATAAAAAGATTGATGACGGTGAACCTGATTCCGGGGAGGTATTTATACATACAGTTGTGTAACAGGAACTGGAGACAGAAGTATTCAAGATTTTGGTTCCAAGGTATTGGCAGGCACTAACATCACATATGATTTAAGTGATAACACAACTGGGTGCATAGTTTTGATGAAAATATTTTAAATTAATTAAAAATCTAATTAATAGTATCCACCATTTTCATCAGCTTCTTTTTTACGCTTTTCCAAAACATATTTTAGCTTTTTGATTGCTTGATCTTCCATTTGAGATCTTGATATGTTAGTTGGAAAAAGGGAAATTGCTTCAACACCCGTGCGCTCATCAATTGCAGCAACGCGCATATAGTTATTAATTTTCTGAAACTCTAAAATTACTGACATAATTAATCCAACTCCTCCAAACTCCACCTGGCTCTTGGCTTAAATGATAATGAATCAAATTTTTTCTTTAATAACCTTTCCATTCCAGCCCATCCAATCATGGCAGCATTATCAGTACATAAATTAAGTGGTGGAGAATGAAATTTAAGCCCATTTTGATCGCATAGGTTTTTGATATTCTCACCAATATATTTATTAGCCGCAACCCCACCAGAAAGAACAAAATTTTCAAGGTTTGGATATTTCTGCTTCGCCATTCCAATCGCGTTAGTGATTCTGTCATTTAGAATTTCACATACAGCTGACTGAAAAGATGCTGATATATTTGATGCATCTTGCTCAGATATATTATCCTCTAAATTTTCGACTTCCCTTAAAACAGAGGTTTTCAATCCTGAAAAAGAGAAATCACAACCTTCCCTCCCCTTTAATGGTTTAGGGAAATTATATTTTTTTGCATTTCCTCTAAGTGCAAGCTTCTCAATTATTGGGCCACCAGGATAACCCAATCCCATGATCTTTGCAGTTTTATCAAATGCTTCGCCTAGTGCATCATCAATTGTTTGACCAAGTATTTTATATTTACCAAGTGATTCCGCTAAAATGAACTGACAGTGCCCACCAGAAACAAGAAGCAGTAAAAACGGGAATTGCACATCATCAGTTAATCTACAAGTGAGCGCATGACCCTCAAGGTGATTAACACAAATTAATGGCTTATTAATCGCAGCGGCATATGCTTTAGCAGTCATAACACCAACTATAACACCACCAATTAAACCAGGGCCTGCAGTTACGGCAATTGCATCAACCTCTTCTAATTTACATTTAGCTTCACTTAAAGCCTTTGAGACAACTTCTTCAATTTTGATAATATGAGCCCTTGACGCAATCTCAGGAACTACACCTCCATAGTCTTTATGCTCTTCAATTTGAGAGTATACTATGTTAGATAATATTTCTCGATTTGAAGTAACAATGCTAGCTGATGTTTCATCACAACTTGTCTCTAAAGCTAAAATCTTCATAACTAAAATGTTCGTATGGTTGATAATAATATTATTTTGTATATATAGTTTTCAACAACTTATTTTATATGCATATAATATATGCCTCAACATTTTGACAGATATAAATCTCCGCATAATGCAAAAGATCTTTTTGACATTGTTGCTGATGTAGAAAAATATCCTGAGTTTTTACCTTGGCTTGGCGGCGCGAGAATAACCGACAAGGTTGGCAATGTATTTATTGCTGATTTAATAATTAAGTTTAAGGCTTTTAGCCATAAGTATACATCACAAGTCACATTATTAGAGCCTAATGATACTAATTCCAACTACGAAATTGATGTTAGACTTGTTAAAGGTCCTTTTAAGCACTTAAATAATCACTGGATATTTAGACCAATTGATAAAAATAACACTGAAATTATTTTTGAACTAGACTTTGAGTTCCACTCTTTAATGTTTGAAAAAATAGTTGGGGGTCTTTTTGAGCGAGCGACCGCAAAAATGACAGATGCCTTTCAAAAAAGAGCAGATGATATTTTAGATTAGAAATCTTTCCATAAGAGCTTTTTCAACTTCTGGCGACACAAATTTTGAAACATCACCACCAAGTCTACAAACTTCTTTGACTAAATTAGACGCAATAAAATGACGGTTTTCAGAAGCAGGAATAAAGATAGTTTGAATGTCATTCTCTAGTTTAGAGTTCATAGAGGCTAGCTGGAACTCAAATTCGAAGTCAGAAACTGCACGTAATCCACGCACAATAATATCTGCATTATTATCTTTAGCAAAATTGATTAAAAGCCCATCGAAACCAACAATTTCTATTTTATCAATATCTTCACCAAAATTTTCTTGAGCTATTATATTGACTAAAGCAACACGCTCCTCTGTTGTAAATAATGTTTTTTTATTTGAGTCAGAGGCAATCGCTATAATAAGCTTATCGCAAACTTTTAAAGATCTTTTTGCTACATCAATATGCCCCAATGTTATTGGGTCAAAAGTGCCGGGGTATACTGCTGTTCTTAAGTTCATCTATAAATTCCGTTACGTTCTTTTCCAATGAAGTAGAATATGTATGCGGCTTTTGCAAAATGTTTTTCTTTAAAATTGATGTAAAACTTGCATATCCACTACCTGCAAATTCTTTTTCTCTCTCATCAACAATTTTATTTAACGAATAAGCAACTAGGCTTGCAAATATTTCGTCCTTTTCAATATTTGGTGTTTCAGTACGTTTTGACTTTGCAAAAAATTTAGATGATTCTATTTCAAAAACCTTAAGAAAAGCTCTTTTAACTTCATTTATTTTTGCTTCATTATAATGAAAAATATCTGACCAAATGTTAAAAGGTGAATTTGATAACCTCATAAATTCATTAAGAGGAAATTCATTTTTTATAATAGGTTTGAGAGTATATGATAAATATTGCGGAAAATGAGAAACTTTGGCTAAAATTATATCATGAGTTTCTTCTTCTAGGATTATATTATTTAAACCAACATCAGACCATATTTCTCTAACCTTGGTTGAAAGAATATTTTCAGACTTTAAACAAATTATGTTTTTCTTACCCTTAAAAAGATCAGCTTCTGCATTGGCAATACCACCAGATTCTTTGCCTGCGATAGGGTGGCATGAGATAATATTACGGTGATATTTAGAATTAAAATGTTCTTTAAACTCTTTCATTGGCAATTCTTTAACGGAGCCAACATCAGTTAAAACTTTATGCTCATTAAAATAAGGGGATATTTTTTCAGCTAAGTTTTTATATGTTGCAACTGGAGCGCAAATTATAACTACATCTGAATTTTCAGTAAGTTCACCTATAGAGTCACATATTTCATCAATTGCTTTTATCTCTTTAGCTTTTAAAGAGTTTTCTATATTTCTATTAAATCCACAAATTTTGTATTTATCTGGAAAATTTGCTTTTAAACATAAACCTATAG
>CAYGRX010000082.1:0-7675 GCA_964352365.1 uncultured Rickettsiales bacterium | reverse complement strand
ACTTAACTGTTCGAAATGCAAATAAAGGTGAAAAAATTACCGTATTAGATGAAAAAGAATATGTGTTAAATGAAGATATTCTAGTTATTGCAGATGATGAGGCTCCTCAGGCTATTGCTGGTATTATTGGAGGTTTAAATTCTGGTGCGCAACTTGAGACTAAAAACGCATTTCTTGAGGTTGCACATTTTGATTCGGATTCAATCGCAAAAGCAGGTAGAGAGCTTCAAATAGATTCGGATTCTAGATATCGCTTTGAAAGAGCGGTTGATTATAATTCTTATAAGTTTGCAAATATAGCTACTTCTCTAATTTTAGAGGTTTGTGGTGGTGAAGCAAGTTCAGTAAATATATCTGGAAATACAGAGTTTTCTGAAACTGAAATAAAATTTAAATATTCGCAAATTAATAAAAGAATTGGTTTTAATGTTTTAGGTAGTGAAATGTTAAAAATCCTTATTAAACTAGGTTTTGAGGAGATTTATAGTGATGATGAGCAAGCGCAAATAAAAGTTCCATCATATCGCCCAGATGTTAATATAGTTGAAGATTTGTCAGAAGAAATTGCTAGAATAAAAGGCTATGATAATGTTCCTGTTAAAAGGTTGGTAAAGCCAAGCCGTGTAATTCCAGTTGTTACATCAGCTCAAAATAGAATTGCAAAAATTAAAAGAATTTTAACTGGGCAGGGCTTAAGTGAAGTAGTTTCATTCTCATTTATGAAAGAGGAGCTTGCAAATAAATATCTACCGGTTGATACAAAGTTAATTAAGCTTGCAAACCCTATCAGCTCGGATTTGGGGGTGATGAGACCATCAATAATTCCTAACTTATTGGATGCTATTAGCAAAAACCAAACCAGAGGAAATTCAAACCTAGCATTTTTTGAAGTTGGTAATAATTTTGTTAATTCAGATAATAAATTTGATCAGAGGCAAAATGTTGCAGCAGTTAGGCTAGGTAGTATAAAGAGTAAAACCTCAATTGAAGAGGGTGAGAAAGTTGACTTTTATGATGTTAGAGCGGATGTGAATTCAATTTTATCTTTAAACTTTGATGTTGATAAGCTTCAAATTTTTCATAATGACATTTTTTCTTACTACCACCCGGGTCGTTCTGCCCTTGTAAGGTTGGGAAAAGAAATAATTGCGATTTTTGGAGAACTTCACCCTGCAGTATTAAAGCATCATGGAATTAAAGAGCGTGTTTATGGCTTTGAAATTTCTATTGATTCTCTGCCTCAGGAAAAGCAAAAAAAGAGTTATACTAGAAAGGCTTTTGATATTTCTAATTTTCAACCTGTAGATAGAGATTTCGCCTTCTTAGTTAATAATGATGTTTTGGCAAAAGATATAATTGCAGCAGTTAGAAAAGCTGAAAAAAATATCTTGGAGGAAGTAAATATTTTTGATGTTTACCAAGGTGAAAACATAGAAGAGGGCAAAAAGTCTGTTGCTTTTAAAGTAAAACTTCAGCCAAAAAACAATACCTTAACAGATGATGATATTGAAAAAATTTCTAATTCTATAATAGAGTCAGTTGAAAAGTCTGTTAATGGGGTTCTACGAGCGAGTTAATCTAAATGGCACGGATTTATAATTTTTCTTAAACGCTTCCTCTTAACTCTTCAGCAATTAAAAATGCAAGCTCTAAACTTTGAGATGCGTTTAACCTTGGGTCACAATGTGTGTGGTATCTTTTGTTTAAATCAACCTCGGTAATTGCCTGTGAACCGCCAATACATTCGGTTACATCCTGACCAGTCATTTCAAAATGAACACCGCCAGCATAAGTTCCTTCTGCTTCATGAATCTGAAAGAAGCTTTTTACTTCTGATAGAATGTCATTAAATGGTCTGGTTTTTATGCCGTTAGGTGATTTTACCGTGTTTCCATGCATTGGATCACAACTCCAAATAACGCTTCTTCCCTCATCTTTAACGCGCTTTACAAATTTCGGAAGAAAATTTCCAACTTTATCTTTCCCCATTCTGCTAATAAGTGTTAACCTGCCAGGTTCATTATTAGGGTTTAATGCATCGATTAGTTCAATCAATTCATCTTCTTTCATAGAGGGGCCAACTTTTGAGGCGATCGGATTTGAAATACCTCTAAAAAATTCAATGTGTGCTTCATCTAACTTTCTGGTTCTATCCCCAATCCAAAGTAGGTGGGCTGAACAAGCATAATATTTGCCATCACTATCACTTTTTCGAACAAAACTTTCTTCATAAGGAAGTAATAAACCTTCGTGTGAACAGTAAAACTCTGCTTCTTGAAGTTGTGGTAAATTATCTGTTGAGATTCCACAAGCTTTCATGAATTGGTTTGCTTCCTTTATTGATTCCACAATATTTGTGAATCTTTTTCCTTGTGAAGATTGCTTAATAAAATCATCATTCCATTTATCAACATTTTTTAAACCACTAGCACCCGATTTTGCTAGGCCTCTTAGATAATTCATAGTAGATGCTGATTGATGATAAGCTTTCATCAAATTTTCAGGGTTATTTTTTCTAGCTTCATCAGTGAAATCAATATTATTTATGATGTCACCACGATAGCTTGGAAGTTTTTTACCGTCTTTTTCTTCAAAATCAGCGGAGCGTGGTTTTGCAAATTGACCAGCAATCCTGCCAACCTTTACAACTGGTTTGCCTGCTCCATACATTAGGGCGGCTGTCATTTGCAAAATAACTTTAAAAAATTTGTCTAAATTCTGCTGATTGAACTCTGCAAAACTTTCTGCACAGTCACCACCTTGAAGGAGGAAACCATTTCCATTGGCTACGTCAGCTAGCTGACGTCTTAATTTTCTAATTTCACTTGGTATAACTATAGTAGGACAATTTTTTATAGAATCTGTAACTCTATTTAATTCCTGATTATCATCATATGTAGGTTGTTGTTGAATAGGGAATTTTTTCCAGCTATCAGGGCTCCAACTATTGTTAGGTAAATTATTTTTGGCACTATTACTCATCGTATTTCTCTAAAATATATATTCTTGCATTTGCAACTAATGACAAAAACAAAAATACACATTATATGTTAATTAACAATAATTAAATAAGTGTAAAAGTGGCGGAAAACAATAGCAATAAAGGGAATAATATAATCGCATTTCAAGGCGTGGAAGGCGCACATTCTGATGTTTCTTGTAGACAAGCATTTCCGTACATGGTGCCAAAGCCATATGCGACATTTGCAGATGTGTTTAACGCGGTTGAAAATAATGAGGCTGAAATTGGCCTTATACCGGTTGGAAACAGCTATGCAGGCCGTGTTGCTGAAATACATAATTTAATTCCAAAAACAAAATTAAGTATCGTAGCCGAACATTTTAGTAAAATTGAACATCACCTATGTTCGGTTAAAGGTGCAACAACTAAAACAATCAAAAAGGTTTATTCTCACCCGCAAGCCTTAATGCAATGTGAAAACTCACTTGATAAACGTGGATATGAAGGTATTAGGCACTCAAATACAGCAATTGCGGCAAAAGAAGTAGCTGAAAGTGGTGATATAACAAAGGCGGCACTTTGTTCAAAGCTTGCTGCTGAAATTTATGGACTAGAGATAATTAGAGAGAATATGCAGGATGCAAAAGATAACACAACTTTGTTTCTGGCATTCGCGAAAGAACCTATTGATCCAGACCCTGAAAAGGAAGATATGATAATTACTTCTATGATGTTTACAACTCGTAACATCCCAGCTGGTTTATATAAAGCGCTTGGAGGTTTTGCTACAAATAACGTGAACCTCATTAAGCTAGAAAGCTATATTCCTGAAACTGAATCAGTTCAGGCGCAATTCTTTGCTAGTTTTGAGGGGAGTCCACGAGAAGCAAAAGTTCAAAGGGCTATTGAAGAGTTGGGTTTCTTTACGAAAAAAACTAAGTTGCTAGGTGTTTATGTCGGGCATAAAAAACGAACAGTGATATAGAAAATATATGCCTTTATATGCAATAATATATTTATTCTTATTTTTCCTTTTTGCTTTTGGGTCAACCTATATGCATTTTGAAGAAGGTCGTGGTTTTAAAATGGTGGTTTTGGAAATAATATCTTACTCTTTTTCAATAAGCTTCCTGATTTTTTATTTTGAGCCAGAAAGGTTTCAAGTCAGTTCATTTATAATCCTTGCTATGGTTTTGTATTCAATAGCTTGGGAGTATTTTTCTTTTAAGCAAGATGTTAAAATTGCCAAAAATGACTTTGGTATCAAAGAAAGGGAATTGATGGTTTACACTTCAGTAGCGTTAGGATTCTTATTGCCAGTCTATTTAGCGGCATTTGCTTTAATTTTTTGAAATTTTTTATATAACTATTAAACTTTTATATCATGTCAGACCTTATTTTTTCAGGTGTACAACCAACAGGAAACCTTCATTTAGGAAACTATTTAGGTGCAATAAAGCAATGGGTAGATATCCAAAGTGAACGACGTTCAATATTTTGTATAGTGGATCTTCATGCAATAACAGTTCATCAAAATCCAGGGGAGCTAAGAGCCAGTTCAGTTGAACTGGCTGCCGCATATATTGCTTGCGGAATTGATCCAAAAAAATCATCAATATTTTTACAATCTTCAGTTTCCGAGCATTCGGAACTTGCTTGGATACTTTCATGTAATACTCCTCTTGGTTGGCTTAACCGCATGACTCAATTTAAAGAAAAGGCGGGCAAGAAAAAAGATAATGCCGTACTTGGCTTGTATAGCTACCCAGTTCTAATGACGGCAGATATTTTGTTATATAATGCAACGCATGTACCAGTTGGAGATGATCAAAAACAGCATTTGGAGCTAGCGCGTGAAATTGCAAATAGTTTTAATCATAAATATGGACAAGAGATTTTTAAAATCCCTGAACCTTTAATTTTAAGTCAGGCGAAGCGCGTGATGAGTTTACGTGATGGAACCAAGAAAATGAGTAAGTCTGATCCCTCTGACTATTCTAGAATTAACCTTAATGATTCTTCTAAGGATATATCGCTTAAATTTAAAAAAGCTAAATCTGATGCGGTTGAGGGTATTTATTCAGATATTGAAAATAGAGCTGAAACAACTAATTTAATTAATATATATTCTAGCCTCGCGAATATATCTGTTAAAGATATAGAGGAAAAATATGAAGGTGAAGGTTTCGCTAAATTTAAAGGTGATCTTGCAGATTTAGCGGTTGAAAAATTATCACCTATAAATCGGGAATTTAGAAAATTGATGGAAGATAAATCTTATTTAAATCAAATATTAATTGAAGGCACTGAAACAGCAAAAGAAATTGCATCAGAAAACTTGAGAAAGGTTAAAGATGTTATTGGTTTTTATAATTTTAAATAGTTTTTATGATTAAAGCTTACGATATACATATGGTTTCGGATTCAACTGGAGAAACAGTTAGCTCTGTTATGCGCTCAGTTATGAGTCAGTTTGAAAATGTTGAGATTGAAGAACATACTTGGTCGTTAGTTAGAACAGCTGGTCAAATGGATCGTGTACTAGATTCAATTTCCGAAGCCCCAGGTCCTGTTTTATTCACAATTATTGACCGTGACATGCAGGCTAAATTAATTAAACATTGTCGTAAACATAGGTTGCCTTGCATTCCCGTTCTTGCAAAAATTACACATGAGCTATCAACATATTTTGGCGTTGAGGCTAAGGCAAAGCCAGGAAGGCAGTATGAATTAGATGAAGAGTATTTTGAGAAGGTGGATGCAATTCATTACACACTTGCTCATGATGACGGACAGGAAACGGATACTTTGGAAGAGGCAGATATTATACTTGTTGGAGCATCTAGAACCTCAAAAACTCCTACATGCGTATATCTTTCTTATAAAGGCTTATATGTTGCAAATGTACCGTTTGTTCAACAGATTCCATTGCCTGAAAACTTGTTTAGCTTAAAGAACCCACTGGTAATTGGCCTTGTTATATCACCTGAAAGGCTAGGGCAAATTAGAAAATCTCGTTTATTATCACTGAATGAGAATAATGTTACTGATTATGTTGACGAAGACGCAATACTAGATGAATTACGTGAGTCACGCAAAATTTTTGCTAAATATAGATGGCCAGTTATTGATGTTACCAGAAAGTCTGTTGAGGAAACATCGGCGCAAATAATGCAATTATATCAAAAGTTTATTCAAAAAAAGGAAGAAGAGAAATCTGGTGAGTAAAGATAAAAAGCCAATAATATCAGGTGGTAAAAAATCTGATACGGTGAAAGTAAAAAGCAAAAAGAAACGCTCTAAATCGTCGCGTGTCTGGCTAGAAAGGCAGTTAAATGATCCTTATGCACAACAGGCTAGAGCAGAAGGGTATAGAGGTAGGGCGGTATATAAACTTAAAGAGATGGATGACCATTTCGACCTAATAAAAAATGGCCAAAATATAGTTGACCTTGGATGCG
Organism: uncultured Rickettsiales bacterium; assembly: GCA_964352365.1. Taxonomy (GTDB): domain Bacteria; phylum Pseudomonadota; class Alphaproteobacteria; order Rickettsiales; family UBA8987; genus CAYGRX01. The sequence continues at coordinate 1,252 of CAYGRX010000082.1, read as the reverse complement.
CGCCGGGTAGTTGGGTTCAGCATATTGTTGAAAAAACAGGCGGTCACGCTAGAATTATTGGTGTGGACCTAATTGATATTGAACCTATTAAACAGTGTTCATTTATTCAGGGTGATTTTACTGATGATGAATGTTTAGCTAAAATTGATGAGGCAGTTAGTGGCAAAAAACTTGATCTTGTTTTGAGCGATATGGCACCAAATACAATAGGGCACTCAAAAACTGACCATATTAGAATTATGGGTATGCTAGAGATAGCATTAGATTTTGCAATATGTAATTTGAAAAATGACGGACATTTTGTTGCGAAAGTTTTCCAAGGTGGGGCAGAAAAAGAGTTATTAGAAACCGCAAAGAAATATTTTGGCAAAGTTAAGCATTTTAAGCCTCAGGCAAGCCGTAAAGAATCAGCGGAAATGTATTTAATTGCAAAGCATTTCAGGGCAGATTTAGCTAAAGAATATATTTCTGAAAAAGCTCAATATGAATAAGCCAGTTAAAAAGACTACAAACTATCGTGATTGGAACCCTGGTTTAGCCAACGGTAATTTCACTTTGCAACAAGTTATTGATACTCTTCCTGCGAATAACCCCGAGGATATAAGCAAAGTTGTTAAATTATTTGAAAGCCCAGAATCCCCCTTTGCTCTAAAGGGGGCTGTAAACCTTGAGCGTCATGATTGTATTCACATTATGCTTGGGCGTGGTTTATTACCTCAAGATGAGGCTTTTGTAATTGGTTTTACAATGGGTACATCAAAGAATATTAGTAAGCTTGAAGAGTTTATATTTAGAATTGTTTCAACTAAATTATATCCTAAAATATATCGTTTTTCACGTAGGCATATGAAAGCCTATAACCTTGGTCTAGAATATGGAAAGAATTGTAAATGTGAAAAGATTTATGAATTTCCATTTGAGGATTATAAGAGTTCAAAAATTTTTGAACTTAGAAATACTCTAGGAATAGATATTAAGCAGCTAAAAGAAGTTTACTATGAAGAAATCCAGCAGCTTCCAAATTCTAAATGTAGCAAGCGTTTGGACATTTAAAAAATTTTTAGATGGAAAATAGGTTTAAAGAATCTATTTCTTCATTATTGAACCGAGAATACCACGTACAATTTGCCTGCCAATTTGCCCTGATATTGTCCTAATTAATGTTTTTATACCGCTTTCAATATACCCCATACGACTTGAATTTTTTGTTTTTTGCTTTTCCAATTTAAGCTTTTCTTGATCCTTGTTTAGT
>CAYGRX010000081.1:0-7699 GCA_964352365.1 uncultured Rickettsiales bacterium | reverse complement strand
TCTTCAGGGTATTTTTCTTTTTTGTTTCCATTACAATATTCTTAAGCTGAAATTGAGCCATTACTATCTGTTACAATTGATACTCTATCAGGACGAAGATTATACAATTCACTAACTTCACCTTCTGAATTTTTGACGCATAATATAAAGGCATTTCCGCTAATTTGCCTATATGAAATTAATGATTCAAAAAAAAGAAAGCCATTTTCTGAAGGGTTTGGTTTAAACAGTAAGTTTAAAATTGGATGGTTATTTAACTTTTTACCATCAGCAGAAATTTCAAACTTTATAGAGCCAACTGACTTTGAAATAAGAGAGATGGACCTATGTGCGATTACATTTTTTGAATAACCTTCATCAGCAAATTTTGTAAAATTTCTTGCTGTCCATTTAGGTTTAGCAAGATCATAAAAATATGTTGCACTGTTTGAAGCTAAAGCGATATCTTCATATATTGATTTTTTCGAAAAAAACTTACTTACTTTTGATAATTTTATATCATTTAATTTGCGCATAATATTTTTTAACCCTGAATTTAATATTTAGATAAATAATAAAGAGATTAGTTTTGCTCCGGAAGTAGTCTTATTTAAAATTTTTGATTTTTGTAACTAGATACTTGTACTAATTATTATTAAGTTTATATTATTATCATAGGCGCATACACTCATTATTACTGCCATTTAAGAACTTACAAAATCAGGAAACACCATGGATAAAAATAAAGCTTTAGAAACAGCACTTAGTCAAATTGAAAAAGCATTCGGTAAAGGCGCTGTAATGAAACTTGGCGATAGAGCAGCAATGAAAATTGAAGCAATTTCCACTGGTTCTTTGGGTCTTGATGCCGCATTAGGAATAGGTGGAATACCAGTAGGGCGTGTTATAGAAATTTATGGGCCTGAAAGTTCTGGAAAAACAACACTTACATTACACTGCGCAGCTGAATGCCAAAAGAAAGGCGGCACCGTTGCTTTTGTTGATGCTGAGCACGCACTCGACCCTGAGTATGCAGAAAAACTTGGTGTTAACATTGATGAATTGGTTATTTCTCAGCCAGACACCGGTGAACAAGCTTTAGAAATTGCAGATACATTAGTTCGTTCAGGCGCAGTTAATTTAGTCGTGATTGATTCAGTCGCAGCATTAGTTCCAAAAAGCGAAATTGATGGCGAAATGGGCGATCACCAAATGGGGGCACAAGCTAGATTAATGAGTCAAGCTTTAAGAAAACTTACTGGTTCAATTAGTAAAACTCATTGTACTGTTATTTTCATCAATCAGATTCGCCAAAAAATTGGGGTTATGTTTGGCAACCCTGAAACTACGACAGGTGGTAACGCCCTTAAATTCTACGCATCTGTTAGAATGGATATTAGGCGTATAGGTGCATTAAAGGATAAAGATGAAGTTGTTGGTAACCAAACACGTGTGAAAGTAGTTAAAAATAAAGTTGCGCCTCCATTTAAACAGGTTGAATTTGACATTATTTATGGTGAAGGAATCAGCCGTACGGGTGAAATTATTGATATGGGAGTTAAGGAGGGAATTTTGGAGAAATCTGGATCTTGGTTCAGCTATGGTGAGCAGAGAATTGGCCAGGGTAAAGAGAATACTAGAAACTTCTTAAAGCAAAACCCTGATGTCTCTGAAGAAATTGCTGAAAAAATTAAGGCTAAGCAATTTGGTGATTTAGAAAATATTAAAGCTGCTAAAGCAGCAAAAATTGAAACTAAAGAAGAGGTAGCTTAGTATTTATTAAAAATAATATAATTAATACTAAATAAATTAACTTTTAACTTTTCTAGAATGTGCGATATTTTGTATTAGCCTTAACCTTTTATTAACCTTTTCATGATACTATTCAATGAAAAATAAATAGGTGTTTTATGGTAGAGGGCGTTAGTAATGAAAGAAAAAAAGAAATTTTAGAAGAAATTTTAGAGTCAGATAAACCAATGAGATCCTTAAGGGATGCTGTAAAGAATGAACAGGGAACTTTCAGTATAGAAGAGGTTGCATATCTAAATGCGATAAGAGAAGACGCTAAAGAACTAGGCTTATTTAGAACAAATAACTCAGTTGAAGAAGAGGTTGAGGGCGCCTTAGTATTGACGGTACTTCAAATCCAGATTGGAAATTTGCAAAGGCAAGTAGATATAAATTCTAATATTATAACAGAAAACCAAGTAAACATTGCTGAAAATACCTCTAATATAGCTGTGAATACTGCTAAAATTGCAGAAAATTCATTTATGAGGCAAGAAATGGAAATCATGAAAGATACTTATACAGAAATGGCCTCTAAGCTTGATGAGATTGAACAGAAAACAGGTGGTCTATCTAAGGAATTAACTGCTTTAAAGAGAAAAATTGAAGAACAAATTGTAAGTATTGATGAAAGGCTAACAATAGAAGAAGGTAGAACGGACCTCTCTGATGTAGGGGACGGTTTGAAGAATGGTTTTGAAACTGCAAAAAACTTTTTTATCCAAACTGGAGAAGCTGTAATTGAAAATCAGATAGCGCTTGGTAGTAAAATAGATGAGGGATTAGTAGCTACAGGAGAGGCATTATCCGGAATATATAACATGGGTAAGAAAAAAATTGAAGAAGCAGTTGAGGAGGCAAAAGAGCTTTTCTCTAAACCTATTGAAGGCAATCCGCCTACACCTAATAATAGAATTAACAGGACATTAGAGAATTTCAGGCAGTAGTATACTATTATATTTAAATATTACAACAATATTTCAGGGTAATTTACTTCTGGTTTTTTCTGTAAATATTTAATTTTGATATACTGGTTTTTTTCAAAACTATCAATCTGATCCTCATTAACTATTATTGAAGACTCAAAAACCCTGTTATTACCAAAGTCAAATCTATAAAATATTCTATACTCTCTGTTATAAAATATATTAAATTTTGAACGCATATATTTATGCTTCATATTAGAAGCTAATTCTGAATCGATGTCTATAAAGTCTTCAATAAACGTACTGCCAGGGTCAGCAATAAACTGAGAATAAAATCCTTTTCTATAAATAATAGCTTGGGCAGATAGCCTAGATCTATCTAATATTATTTTATTTATGGCAGATTCATTTTCTTTCAACCTAGTTATTACAAAAGTAACTAATGTTAGTGAAATAATAAACTCCACATAACCAAACTCTTTCTGACTATAAAAATAGATAATTATAGAAGGAGAAAATAGAATAATTAAATACTCCGCTTTTAGAAAATATTTAAGATACTTAATCTTCATTTTCATCTCGTTGTTTTAAAATTTTTTGCTTTTCTTTAAGCGTTAAATAAATTGCTATTAAGGCTACTACAGTAAATATTAAGTAAACAATATTGTCTAAATCACTATAGCCTTTTATCTTCACAAAGTTTTTAAAACGTTTGTTGCAAATAATTTTAGATCTTTTACCAGCCTCAACTAGCTTCATACCATTAACATTAACTCTGATGCTGTTTTCAATTATCTTCCCATCGCAATTATATTTAAGATCTATTCTATAATTATCTCTGCTATATTTTACATATTCACTAACTTGTTTAGCATCAGTAACAATTGCGTAACCTTCAACTGTATTATAGTTAAGTAATATAAGCTTTGTAAGGGTGAAGATAAACAAACAAAAACCTATGCAATACAAGGCTCTCATAGAAAAATGATATGCAACTTCAGGAATAAATATTAGTTGTTTTAATTTTGTTTTAATTGCTTCAAACATAGTAACTCTTAAATTATTTAGAGTATGATAAAACTAATCAATAACTAATACTCGTTTATATTCTTTAATACTGATCTTGCCATCTTGCACAAATCGACGGCCAACTTTTTGTAAAGTTTCAAAGCCATTTTTTTCAGCTTCAACAACGATATCATTCTCATTTCCACCCGCCAAAATAATATCTCTGATAGGTTGGTTAACTAACAAAATTTCGTGAATACCGCATCTTCCTTTAACTCCAGTATCTAAACATCTTTCACATCCAGTTGAAATCTTAGGTTTAACATTTTTTGGGTTTTCAAACCCCAAATCTATTAAGGTTTCCTCTATAACATTTTCATCAACTAAACAATGTGGACAATTAACTCGGGCTAACCTCTGTGCAAGAATCAGTGATAATGATGATGTGATTAAATAATTTGGTATCCCCATATTAATTAAACGAGTTATTGTACTTGCGGCATCATTTGTATGCAAGGTGCTTAAAACTAAGTGACCTGTGAGTGATGCTTTAATTGCAATGTCGCCAGTTTCTTTATCACGAATTTCTCCAACCATTATAACTTCTGGGTCTTGCCTTAGGAAAGAACGTAGGGCGGCTGCAAAAGTTAAGCCAATATTATCACGAACTTGAACTTGCCCCACACCTTTAAGGTCATATTCTACTGGGTCTTCAGCTGTCATTATATTTATACCATCAGCGTTAATTTCCTTCAGACCAGCATATAAAGTTGTGGATTTACCTGAGCCAGTTGGGCCCGTTACAAGTAGCAAACCTTGTGGTGAATTAATTGCATCACGGAAACGTTTCAATGGAAGATCTGCAATACCTAATTCATCCAAGGTAAAGTTAGCTGCATCAGGATCTAAAATCCTCATTACAACACGTTCACCATGAACTGTAGGCAAAACTGAAACCCTGATGTCAACAGTCTTATCTGCTAACTCACTAACAATAGCACCATCTTGAGGAAGCCTTCTTTCACTAATATCTAGGTTCGCTAAAATTTTTATTCTGGTAGTTGCAGGCTGATAGTTATAATTTAAAAACTCCGAGAACTCCTCCATTAACTTAAGTACGCCATCTTTTCTATATCTAACTTGAGAGTCATTTCTGAAAGTTTCTATATGAATATCACTCACTCCCATAGCAATAGCATTAGAAATTACATTATCTATAAATTCAATTACATCATTGCCAGCTACAATTTTCTTTCTTTTAGGCGGAGCTGATTCTCCCTCAGTTAGACCTAATAGATAATCTGGAACATTGTTATTTTTGTTCTGCCCCAACTCCATATTGAGTTCATTTCCTGCAGAATCTTCGTTTTCTTTAGCTTCTAAACTTTTTAAAAAATCATCATCCATTCGGCTTTTTAAGCGTTCAAGATATTCCTGTAAATCACTTAACTGAACTACACTACACTCAACTAAATCACTATCTGAAATCACTTGCATGCTATTAAAGCTCTCTAGAGCACTAGGGTCTGCTACAACTACATAGACCCTATCACCAGATGAATCCACTGGCACCACCCTATTTTGTAGAATAAATTGATCTGTAATCTTTTCTGCCATTGGCCTATTTTTAAGGTCAGAAAGTTTCGTTTTGGACAGTTTTAAACCATAATTTTTTGAAAATTCTTCAGCTATTTGACTCTCTAACACAAAACCCATATCAATCATAGATGCAACTAAGCCTGCATCCATAGCATCAGCAAGCCTTTTAGCTTCGGCTATTTGCTCTTTAGGAACTACATTATTTTTTGATAGGAAGTCAGCTAATAATCTATCAGTTTGTTTGGGAAGTTTAAGCATAATATATTTAGGGCGAAAGTTTCTTACTACAAAATCTTTGGAGCAATGAAGATAATCAATTCTTTTCTTCCATCATCATCGGAATCTCTACTAAACAATTTTCCAATTATAGGAATATCACCTAAACCTGGAACTTTATCTTTAGATTTAACCTTAGACTCTGTGTAAATTCCGCCAAGAACCACTATTTCATTATTCTTCGTGACTAAGCTAGTTCTAATTTCACTTTTACTAATTGGCGGGTTAGAAATTGAGGTATCCACTGAATCTTTATTCACAATAACATCTAATTGCAAATTACCATCACCAACGATAGTTGGGGTAACTGCAAGTTTAAGGCCCGCTTCTTTAAATTCAATTTGTGTTCCATCTTCTGAAACGGTTTCATATGGAACTTCATTACCTTGAAAGATTACCGCTTCTTGATTATCAAGTGTAAAAATTTTTGGATTAGAGATAACCTTTGTTAAACCTTGACTTTCAAGCGCTGTTAATTCAATTTTCAAACTTTCAGAAGAACCACCAAAATTAGTTAAGAAGCCAACTCCACCAGTTGGGTTCGCAACAGGTACATTACCTATAGAACCACCAGCGCCTCCCAATGTTAATGAGCCAGCTGCCCCACCAGCCAAACCTGAAACTGAGCCATCGCCCCTATTACTTGTAACACCAAATCTAGAGCCAAATGCTCTTTCAAAATCATCATTAACTTCAACAATAAATGCTTCAATATATACTTGTTGGGTTCTAGTATCTAACTCAGTAACTAGTTTAGAAATTATTGTCATATCCTCTTCACGGGCTTTAACAATTATTAGGTTTTTTCTCGCATCAACAGTAATCTCAGGATTGATATTTCTGATGCTATCATCAGCTCCTTCTTCTTGTAAAATCCCTTCAATAGTTGCTTTCACAGCATCTGGCTTAGTATAAAATAATTTAAATATTTCAGTTCTAAGTGGCTGTGAAGCTTTTTTAAGAAGTAGAGAACGTTGAACATTCTCCTTTCTTTTTCTTTCAAATTCTTCAAGCTGAACCACAGTTCCTTGGTCATGTATTCTTATAATTTTTGATTTTGGATCAATATGTTTGGCAAGACTTTTAGTCTTTAGAATTGAATCTAGCATGCTTGTCCAAAAAACATCATCTAAATCAGCGCTAATCATTCCCTGGACTTCGTCAGAAACAAGAATATTTACACCAGTTGCGGCGGATAGAAGTTTTGCAAAACTTCTAATTTCCATATTCTCTACATTTATTGAAGCCTTAAAATTCCTGCTTTCAATTTCAGACATATCAACATAATTGAAGCTTTCTTCTTTATTTATTAAAGTTCTGAATGATTGCCTTTTTTCTAGCATTTCTCGACTATCTATTTTCGGGCCATACTTATAATCATCAGCATTTCTAGTTTTGCTTTGATCAATAAATTTTGATTTATCAAAGCCGCTTTCTTTGGAAATTAGATCCTCACCATATTCCAATTCTCTTTTTTTGTCACAGCCAGCTAAGCTACTAGATAAAATAGCTATTACGAGTAATAGAAAAATATTTAAAATTTTATTCCTCAACATTTACCTCAATTTTATTATTTACTGGCAAGAAAGATGCCTTACCATCAATCTCAACTTTTACTCCTTTAGCTGTAATATCTGTTATACGTCCTCCTTCTGATCCAAACCTATCTCCATTTTTAACAATATAGTCTATTCCACTAATAGATTTTACAGATGCAATTTTAACTTTATCAGAAGAAATTACTCCTATGATTTTAAAGTTAGACAATTTTGAAGATGTAATCGGATTATCACCCACTGTAATTTGTTCATTTTCAGCATCCGTAGTAACTGAAACTGATTTAACGACAGTTACTCCATTAGTGGGAGAAAACGGATCCCTAACTTTTGATAGTGCCATATCTGGAACGGACGCCATTATAGCAAAGGCAATAATGCTACAAGTTTTTACTAAGTAGTTTTTCATATTCCTCTTTCTCTATTGAAAAGTCTGATAGAACCAAACTTATGTTTAGTTTTCTATCTCCGTATTTATCCTTCTTAAGCTTTACAGCTTCCCTATCCACATTAACTATAGTTTTGTTTTCGGATAAATTCTTTTTAAAACTTATGAAATTAGGG
>CAYGRX010000080.1:0-7789 GCA_964352365.1 uncultured Rickettsiales bacterium | reverse complement strand
ATTTACAAGTATATTTAAATTAGGGAATAGTTTGATCACCTTATCAAAAAGATTTTTACAATCAGGGGTTTTTGATAAATCCGCTTGTATAACTTCACATCTGACGCCCATAGATTCAATTTCAGACTTTAATTTTTTAGCCTCAAGAGAAGATGTATTATAGTTTACAACTATATCATAACCCTCACCCGCCAAGCAAAGGGCTATCTGCTTTCCTATCCTAATTGCCCCCCCTGTAATAAGGGCGGCACCTTTCTTATTTAAATCAAGACTCATTTTGGTGTTTTTCTTTTAATTTATAAAGCTCCCTAACTTTTGCTAATCTAAGGGTTTTACTAAAAGCATATATAATGCTGGCATTGAAACCATCAACTCCATAGAAAATATATTTTCTAACAAACATAGATTTTAAAAAAGTTAGAAATGGTTCAAAAATCATACGTAATATTGAGGGAGATTTTCTAGACTTCGCAACCCATTCTTCAGCTTGCTCTGTGGTATAAAAATTTATTTTATCTAACCAATGTTTATAACTCTTAAAACTTCTATGAAGGATAATGCCATCCAAGAAAGATACTTTATCAGATTCATTTTTTAGGACAACGCTATCATGTATTGTGGATTTTCTAAAGCCCGCCCTTTTAATATTATAAAGCCTAAGAACTTGGCCACCTGTTGAAATTAATGGCGGTTTGGATTGCCCTATAAATATCATTTTCCATTTCATTTCAAAACCAGCCTCACTAGGGACTTTACCATTTTCAAAAATTTTCTGGATATTATTTTTTAGCTTCTCAGAAATTGCCTCATCTGCATCAATATTAAGTATCCAATCATTTTTACATTTTCCTTCAGCAAAAATTTTCTGCTGACCGTAACCTTGCCATTCATTATGAAAAACCTTTAAACCTTCTTCTTTTGCTATTTCTAAAGTTCTATCTGTGCTACCACTATCAACTAAAATAATTTCATCAACCCAACCTTTAACACTATCAATAGCAAATGGGAGTCTTTCTTCTTCATTTTTGGTAATTATAAATACTGAAATAGGTAGAGACATAATGTTATTTGCAAAAGTGATGAGATTCTTATATTTAAGGGAACACTTACAAAGTTATAGATGTATGAGCAAGATAAAAAAAGCAGTTTTTCCAGTTGGCGGTTTAGGTACAAGATTTTTGCCTGCAACTAAAGCAATGCCAAAAGAAATGCTACCAATTGTAGATAAACCTTTAATTCAATATGCGTTTGAAGAAGCTTTGAATTCTGGGATTGAGGAATTCATTTTTATCACTGGTAGAAACAAAGATGCAATAATGGATCATTTTGACCATTCTTTTGAACTTGAGCAAACGCTATCAAAGAAAGATAAGTTGGAAGCTTTAAGCTTAACTAAAAGCTGGATGCCAGACCCCGGAAATATAACTTTTATTAGACAACAAGAACCCCTTGGATTGGGCCACGCCGTTTGGTGTGCAAGGAAATTTGTAAGCGATGAGCCTTTCGCAGTTTTGTTAGCTGATGAATTAATGATGAGCGATAAGCCCTGCTTGTTACAAATGATAGATTTATATAACAAGACAAATAGTTGCGTTGTTGCAGTTGACGAAGTGCCTCAAAAGCTGACTTCAAATTATGGTATAATTACACCTGAAGGCGAAATACAAGGCAATTCTACTAAAGTTATTGGAATGGTTGAAAAACCAGCTCCTAAAGATGCCCCCTCTAACTTAGCAATAGTTGGTAGATACATATTGAAACCAGAAATATTTATTCATTTAAGCAAGCATCAAACGGGCGCAGGTGGAGAAATTCAACTTACTGATGCAATGGTTAAACTAATGAAAGAACAAGATTTCTATGGACTAAAATTTGATGGACAAAGGTTTGATTGCGGTAGCAAATTAGGTTTTCTAGAGGCAAATGTAGCTTATGCATGTAACAGGGCTGATTATGGCAAAGAGTTTAAAACGATACTAAAAAAATATACTAACTAATTTATGACTAATAAAACTAACATTAGAATAACTGTTATAGGCACAGGTTATGTAGGCCTTGTAAGTGGAGCTTGCTTTGCAGAAATTGGACATGATGTAGTTTGCGTTGATAAAGATCATGATAAAATAGCAAAATTACTTGATGGTGAAATGCCAATCTATGAACCCAGCTTAAAAGATATTGTTATTAAAAACAACAAGGCTGGCAATTTAAATTTTAGCACTGAGCTAGACTTGGAAAATGTAGATGCAGTTTTTTTAGCAGTGGGCACTCCAACTGATGAAGAAACTGGTAATGCAAACCTTAAAATGTTTTTTGCAGCTGCAAGGGAAATTAAAGAAAAGCAAAAAGGGAAGCTTATTATAGTTTCAAAATCTACCGTACCTGTAGGAACAGGGAAAAAACTAAAAGAGATATTTGGCGATGAAGCCTTTGTTGTTTCAAACCCAGAATTTTTGCGCGAAGGAAGTGCCGTTGGTGACTTTATGAATCCAGATAGAGTTGTTATTGGCCATAACTCCATAGAAGCGAAAGAACTAATGCAAAAACTATATGAACCTCTTAATTGCGAAATATTCTTCACTTCAATTGAAACATCTGAACTTATAAAATATGCTAGCAACTCATTTTTAGCAACAAAAGTTGCATTCATAAATGAAATGTCTGACCTGTGCGAAGCAAGTGGCGCTGATGTTACTGAACTAGCTGACGGCATGGGAATGGATAAAAGAATTGGCAGAGAATTTTTAAATGCAGGACCCGGAATTGGCGGATCTTGCTTTCCTAAGGATATCCGAGCTTTAACAGCACAAGCGAATAAACACGGTGTTCAAACACTAATTATTGATGGAGTTATTGAAAGCAATGAAAGACGCAAGCTTAGCTTAGCTAAAAGAATCGCTAGGAAAGTTGGCAAGGGTAAAATTGCTGTTTTTGGTTTAAGTTTTAAAGCCAACACTGATGATATTAGAGAGAGCGCCGCAGTTGATATAGCAACTTATTTATGTGATGCAGGGTTAACTGTAAACGCATACGACCCAAAAGCCGATACTGAAAATTTAGATGATAGAATTAATATTTATGACTCTGCAGAAAATGCTGCAATTGGCTGTAACGCTGTAGTTATTTTAACAGAGTGGAAGAATTTTAAAGACATAAATTACACAAAATTAGAGCTTAATAACAGGGTAATCTTTGACTTAAGAAACCTTTTAAGGAGCAATATACCTCAAGGCTTTGAGTATTTCTCAGTTGGAAAAAATATCCCCGAGTAGAAGGCTAATAACTAGTCTAATTACGATAATTTAATTTGCATTCTATTGCTTTTCAAGGCAAATAACTAATTAAAAATATATGTAAAATCATGAAAAATAATAAATTTATATATTTACCTTTAATTACCTTAATAATTGGAGGGGTATTTTTATACGCCTTTAATGTTAAAGCCAGCAATAGCGCAACTGATGAACAACAAGCACTACCAGTAGGAATAGAAACGGTTAAAAAGGAAAAAGCTGAATTATGGTTTTCATACTCTGGAAAAGCTGAAGCAGTAAATTATGTAGAAATTAAGCCTAGAGTCAGCGGCGCAATTACAGAGATTAGGTTTAATGAAGGTCAGGATGTAAAGAAAGATGATGTGCTTTTTGTTATTGACCCAAGACCATATAAGGCTGCTCTAGACATTGCATTAGCTGAGTTGCAAGCCGCAAAAACAGCGATAAACTTGGCTGAAACGGAATTTAAAAGAGCAAAAGATTTAGTAAAATCAGACGCTATTTCAAAGAAAATTCTTGATGAGAGAAAGAACGCATTCACCACAGCTAATGCAATGAAGGCCTCCGCAGATGCAAAGGTTACTCAGGCCAAAATTAATTATGATTATGCATTTGTTAAAGCGCCTTTTTCAGGTAGAACAAGCCGTGCGGAAATAACTATAGGTAATTTAGTTGATTCAGGCCCGAATGCCCCAATGTTAACTTCTATTGTTTCAAATGAAGGAATTTATATTGATTTTGAAATTGATGAAAAAACATATTTCAGCTCAATTAAAAAGCAGTTAAAAGAGGGAAAAGATGTTGAAGTAAAAGTTTCAATTCCAAATTCCTCTGATGAGGAGCTTATTGGCAAAATTTTTAATTTAGATAATAAAATTGATACAAATTCAGGGACCATAAGAGCAAGGGCATTATTCAACAATGATGACTCTACCTTGTTACCAGGTATGTTCGCAAGTGTTCATGTTTCAGGTGGGTCTAACAATGAAATGGTTTTAATTTCAGAAACAGCTATTGGCACGGATCAAAGTAGAAAATTTGTTTGGGTAATTGATGAAAACAATATTGTGCAATATAGGCAAATTGAAGTTGGAAAATCATCTGGAAAAAAGAGGGTAGTTTTGTCTGGCTTGAATGAAGGTGAAAGAGTTGTTAGTGAAGGTATAATAAAAATTAGGCCTAATACTAAAGTACAGGACAAAAGCTTAATAACAGATAGTCCTAAAGGTGAATCTAGCTAGATCAAAATCATTTGTAAAAATATAAAAGGTTATTCTATGGGTAATTCCAAATCATTTATTTCAAGACCCATATTTGCGAGCGTACTTTCAATAATAATATTTGTAGCTGGTTTGATATCTATGTTTCAGCTTCCTGTTGCTGAATACCCTGAAGTTGCACCACCTTCTATTATTGTTACAGCAAACTTTCCCGGAGCAAACCCTGCAACAATTGCAGAGACAGTTGCGACACCTTTAGAAGAGCAGATAAATGGCGTGGAAAACATGCTATATATGAATTCATTAGCCAATACTGATGGAAGGCTGGCAATTACTGTAACGTTTGAAATTGGAACTGACCCAGACCTAGCACAGCAACTTGTTCAAAATAGAGTCTCTCAAGCATTACCTAGATTACCAGATGTTACAAGACAGTTGGGAGTAACGGTTGTTAAAAGCTCTAGTGACCTAACAATGGTTGTACACTTAAAGTCACCATCTAATAGATATGATATGCTATATTTAAGAAACTATGCGAACCTCAATGTAAAAGATCAGTTAGGAAAAATTAAAGGCGTTGGTAGAGTAAGCTTATTTGGCTCAGGTGACTATGCAATGAGAATTTGGCTAAACCCTGAAAAAGTATCTGAAAGAGGCTTAACCGCAAGTGAGGTGACTAATGCTATTAGAAGCCAGAATGTTCAAGTCGCAGCGGGGATTATTGGTGGACCACCATATCATGATGAAGTTACAACCCAAATGCCTTTAAATGTAAAAGGACGGTTAGAAACCCCTGAAGAATTTGAAAATATAATTATAAAACGCGATAAAAATGGGATTATTACCAAGCTAAAAGATGTTGCAAGGGTTGAGCTTGATGCGCAAAGCTATTCTTTAAGGTCACTACTTAACAATCAACAAGCAGTGGCAATACCTATTTTTGCATCCCCTGGTGCAAATGCATTAGATATTTCAAATAATGTAAGAGCAAAAATGGCCGAACTAAAGAGGAGCTTTCCTGAAGGGCTTGATTACTCAGTAGTTTATGACCCAACAGTTTTTGTGAGCGACTCAATTAAAGCAGTTATTAAAACATTGATTGAAGCAATTATATTAGTTGTGATTGTAGTAATTGTTTTCCTTCAAACTTGGAGAGCTTCTATAATCCCATTACTTGCAGTACCTGTTTCAATTGTTGGGACATTTGCATTCATGCTAGCATTTGGCTTTTCAATTAATGTACTTACTCTGTTCGGATTGATACTAGCAATCGGGATTGTTGTTGATGACGCGATTGTAGTTGTAGAAAATGTTGAACGTAACATCAGAGCGGGAGAAACACCTTACAACGCTACCGTTATTGCAATGAGAGAAGTTACGGGCCCTATTATTGCTACCTCACTTGTAATTGCGGCAGTTTTCATACCTATTGCGTTCATTAGCGGCTTAACGGGAATGTTCTACAAGCAATTTGCAATAACCATTGTGATAGCAACATTCATTTCAACGTTAAATTCCCTTACTTTAAGCCCTGCTCTATCAGCTCTATTATTAAGATCTAAGGATGATAAAAAGGACTTATTAACAAGAGGAATTGATAAAATCTTCGGACGATTTTTCAATTGGTTTAATAGTATTTTTAACAAAAAAAGAGATGGATATGCGAGCTTTGTGAATGCAACAGTAGTTAGAAAATTCATAATGATGACAATCTTTGCATTTTTATTGGTTGGAACATTTTTTAGCTTCAAGCTTGTACCACCTGGTTTTGTGCCTGCGCAAGATAAGGGTTATCTAATAAGCTTCGCGCAACTTCCAGCTGGTGCAACCTTAGAAAGAAGTGAGGACGTGATTAGGCAGATGTCAGAATTTGCATTAAAAGAAAAAGGTGTAGTTGGTGCAGTTGCATTCCCTGGACTTTCTATAAATGGCTTTTCAAACTCTTCAAGTGCAGGAATTGTGTTTGTAACCTTAGATAAATTTGAAAATAGAACCAGTGAAGACCTAACTGCAATGGCCATTTCAAATAGGCTTCAGAACAAATATAATAGTATTGGAGAGGCTTTTATTAGAATATTCCCACCGCCACCAGTAAGGGGCTTAGGAAGCACTGGCGGCTTTAAGCTGCAGTTACAAGATAGAGCAGACCGCGGGTTTAGTGAACTAGATAACGTCGTTCAAGATATCTTACAAAAAGCTAATAGCTCTCCAGAATTATTCGGTGTTTGGTCTAGCTATAATGTAAATGTTCCACAACTTTATGCGGAACTTGATAGAACAAAATCTCAACAATTAGGCATACCTATTGATGATGTTTTCAGAACTATGCAAATTTACTTAGGGTCTTTATATGTTAATGATTTCAACCAGTTTGGTAGAACTTACCAAGTAATTGCACAGGCTGATAATGAATATAGGAAAACCGCCGAAGATATTGGTAGCCTAAAAACCAAAAACCAGGCAGGTGAAATGGTTCCATTATCTTCAGTTTTAACTGTAGAGGAATCCTTTGGCCCCGAAATGGCAATGCGATATAATGCATATCGTTCAGCTGATATTAATGGTGATACTGGCCAAGGTTTTTCATCAGGACAAGCGCAAAATAAAATTACGGAAATTTTGAATGATAATCTTCCTCAAGGTTTTTCATTTGAATGGACAGAACTAACCTATCAGCAAATACTTGCTGGCAACACAGCAATATATATTTTCCCACTTTGTTTGCTTTTGGTGTTCCTAGTTTTAGCCGCTCAATATGAAAGTTTAACCTTACCTATTGCTGTGATTCTAATTGTACCAATGGCGATTTTATCAGCAATTTTGGGTATATTTTTCTTTGGTGGTGATAACAATATTTTCACGCAGATAAGTCTATTCCTTCTCGCTGGGTTGGCATCTAAAAACGCAATTCTAATTGTAGAGTTCGCAAGAGATTTGGAGCGTGAAGGAAAAGGTACAATTGAGGCTGCAGTAGAAGCATCAAGACTACGTTTGCGTCCAATATTAATGACATCATTTGCATTTATATTAGGTGTATTACCACTAGTTTTAAGCCATGGTGCTGGTGCTGAAATGAGGCAGGCTATTGGAACCGCAGTATTTTCAGGAATGTTGGGGGTTACTTTCTTTGGCCTTATTTTAACTCCTACTTTCTATGTGTTAATGAGAAAGTTAGAAATTAGATTCACAAAAGAAAAAGTCAGCAAACAAGGGTAAATAATCTGTGGTTATAAATATGAGAAAAGCATTAACAACATTTAGCATTACCGCCCTACTTGCTTCATGCTCGTATGG
>CAYGRX010000079.1:0-7794 GCA_964352365.1 uncultured Rickettsiales bacterium | reverse complement strand
TCTCTATACTTTATATAGATGTATATTTTGCCACCCTTCCTGCAAAACCATGCAGGTGCTAACCTAATATTCATGCATGGATATTTCAAAATAAATCGTGGCTGGATGGAAGATTCAGCTTTTAAAAAACAAGCATTTACCGAGCGTGAGGCTTATTTATGGATGTTAGAAAACGCCGTATTTAAAGACCAAAAAACTCGAGTTGGAGATTATGTTCTAGACCTAAAACGTGGGCAACTTAGTTTCTCAATCCGTTTTCTCGCAGAGAAATGGGGCTGGAGCACTGGAGCAGCGCGAGGTTTTTTCACTAGATTGCAAAAACATCAAATTATTAACACAGCTTCTAACAAGGGCATTACAGTTATAACTATCTGTAATTACGATGAAATTCAAGATTACGATAGTTATATTAACACAGCTTCTAACAAAGAGCTAACAAATGACGAACAAAAGCCTAACACAAAGAAGAATAAAGGAATAACAAAAGATAAAAAAAGAAAAGGTGATTTTCCTAACTCTGCTTCTTCTTTTTTAGAAAAAGAATCAGAGCCTAAAAATAAGAATAATTTAGAATCTAGCTGTGCCAACGCCACTAATAGTGAGTTTGCAAGCGTGATGAAAAAGTTAAAGGGCGAAATTGGCAGTGATGCATTTTTCAATTGGTTTGGAGATATTGAGTTTGACTCATTTAATGAGAAATATAACTTCATAAACCTAAAAGTGAAAAATGAATTCATACGTGGCTATATTGAATCTAATTATTTAATCACCCTAGAAAACATATGGAAAGCAACCAACCCAAAGGTTAAATATGTGACTTTGTTTGTTTAAGTAAATTTAATGCTAATTAGGTAACTCCCTTTGAAAAACTGGAGAGAAAGCCGCAACGCCATATAAAATATCCGCCCAAACTGGAGTTAACTTTACGTAATCAATTAAAATATGGTTTTGCCACCAATAAATATACATATAGCCAAATACGAATATGAAATAGAAAATTTTCAACGGGTTTTCTATCAATTCTAACCTGCCATCCCTTCTAAGTATAAATCCTAGGAAATAAACTATAGGCAATATAGTTGCGCCAATTAATAAGTAAGTCATTGTTATTTCCCTAATTTAGGTTGCAACATAGCTCATTTTGACTATATATGCAGTCTTAATTTAATGTGTTTAAGTAAAATTATGACAAAAAAATATAATGTAGCAGTTGTTGGCGCAACAGGAAATGTTGGTCGCGAAATTTTAAAAACTCTATTTGAAAGAAATTTCCCAGTCGATAACGTATATGCGGTTGCATCTTCACGCTCAAAAGGCAGAGAAGTTTCATTCGGGGATACTAAAATTTTAAAATGTGAGGATTTAGAGTTTTTTGATTTTTCAAAATGCGATATCGCTTTGTTTTCTCCAGGTGCAAGTGTATCAAAAATTCACGCACCACGTGCTGCAAAAGCTGGCTGTATCGTAATTGATAACACTTCACAATTCCGTATGGATGAAGATAAACCATTAATAGTGCCTGAAGTTAACCGCGCAGCTCTTGCTGATTACAAAAAAACTAATATCATCGCAAACCCAAATTGCTCAACTATTCAAATGTTAGTTGCGCTAAAACCTTTGCATGACTTAGCTAAAATTAAACGCATTGTGGTTTCAACTTATCAGTCTGTTTCTGGCAGCGGCAAGGAAGCTATGGACGAACTTTATGAGCAAACTAAAGGAGTTTATGTTTCCGACCTTAAAGAGCCGAAAGTTTATCCAAAACGTATCGCTTTCAACCTTATTCCTCATATTGATAAATTTATGGAAGGTGAATATGCGGGCTACACTAAAGAAGAATGGAAGATGATTGTAGAAACTAAGAAAATCTTAGATCCAGCAATTGATGTTACTGTTACTTGTGTTCGTGTGCCAGTTTTCATTGGTCATAGTGAAACTGTTAACGTTGAGTTTGAAAATGACGTTACAGAGGAACAAATTTTTGAAGCATTAAGAAATGCAGAAGGCGTGAAAGTTGTTGATGAACGCAAAGATGGTGGATATATCACTCCATTTGAAAGCGCTGGTGAAGACGATACTTTTGTTTCAAGAATCCGCATGGATAATAGCAAAAAGAATGCATGCAATTTATGGATTGTTTCTGACAATATACGCAAAGGGGCGGCACTTAACTCCATCCAAATCGCTGAAGAATTGATTAAAGACTATATTTAGATGTTATCTGTTGGCTGGATAACGGAGTCAAACTCCGTTATGACAAGCTTAGTCATAACGAAAGAACTTATCTAAACCTAGGCTAGCTATATGCAATTACCATGTTTCTAGCCTATAGCTAGATTAAAAGTCGCCCTCGCTAACGCGTTTACCTGATGCAACATAATGCACAGCCTTGGTAATTTTTGTGCAATAGTCACCAAATCTTTCTAACGCTTTAACAATAAGCATTACAGAAACATAGTCATCAACATTGCCTTTATCATTTTCAATGTCTTTCTTGATTTTTTCAAAACAAGCATCGGAGATGTCATCTACCTTGTCTTCAGCACGCCAAACTTTGTTTGCGCCTTCCGTGTCTTGTTCACTAAAACCCTTTACAGAATTAAGAAGCATTTCGTATGTTTTTTTAGAAAGCTTAGTTAGCTCACCTTTGTATTTTTCAATAATTACAGGGTCTACATCCAAAAGTTTTTTAGTAGCGCTTTTTACCATATCGCCCTGACGCTCAACAATAGTTGCAATTTTAATTGCAGAAATTACAAAACGTAAATCAACCGCTAATGGGTTTCTAAGCGCGATGATTGTTGTAGAGATTTCTTCAACATGTTTGTTAAGTTCATTAACTTTTGTGTCAATGCTTCTAACCTTAGTAAGATTTTCATCACTTTGCTTTGAGATTGTTTCAACAAAAACTGAGATGATATCTCCAACCAAGTGAGACATGGTTATAAGGTCACCCGCTATTGTTTTAAGCTCTTTATCATAAGATGAAACTGTGTGTCTTTGAAAAGTAGATTCCATATTAATTACCGTAATTTGCCTCGTAAGGATTTTTTATTGATATTGTAGTATTTCTCACTTATGCATTTATTGTAATTAGATTGAATATATTAAACAAGTGATTTTATGAGCATAATGTCTGATAAATGGATAAAGAAGATGTCTTTATCTGATACAAAAATGATTGAGCCTTTTGTTGATGAGCAAGTAAAAAGGGATGCTAAGGAGCAGGGTATGATTTCCTACGGTGTCTCTTCCTATGGTTACGATGCTAGGGTTTCTGATGAGTTTAAAATTTTCACTAACGTTGATAGCGCGACTGTTGATCCAAAAGACTTTAACCCAAAAAGTTTTGTAGATAGAAAACAAGATGTTTGTATAATTCCCCCTAACAGCTTTGCTTTGGCGCGTACAGTGGAATATTTCCGAATCCCCGAAGATATATTGGTAGTTTGTGTAGGAAAATCAACTTACGCTAGATGTGGAATTATAGTTAACGTAACTCCGCTTGAACCAGGTTGGGAAGGTCATGTAACTTTAGAATTCTCAAATACGACACCTCTTCCTGCAAAAATATATGCGAATGAAGGGGCTTGCCAATTCTTATTCTTAAAAGGTAATGAGCCTTGTGAAACCCCTTATAATGTTAGGGGTGGAAAATATATGGGACAAACTGGCGTAACATTGCCGAAGATATAAGCTATCTTTGTACTGGCTTCATTTCCATTTTGTTTAAATTAACTGTGAATTCATCAAAAATTACTTCGGTTCTCTGTGATGCACTTTTTATAGGAATATTTCTTAGCCCCCCCTTCATAGATCTTGTGTCATGCTCAATTGAAGAATTAGTGGTTCTATATATTGTAAATTTTACATCTGCTCCATCTTTAAAATTGCCTACATTAATAACTTTTATCTTATTTTTTATATCCCCAGCATTAACTACTAGTCTATCATCTTGACCAAAGCCAAGTCTTAGTGGTTTAGCATTATCAGCCCCTTTAATTGCTAACCTTAAATCACCATTATTCCCCCAAACAGCTTTTATTATAGTTTTTGTTTATATATTTTTATCATACCTTATAAAGGTTAGGAAAAAGTTAACATAAACAAAATGCACATACTTAAAATTAATGGTGGTAAGCCACTTTCTGGATCAATTGAAGCTAGTGGTGCGAAAAATGCCGCACTTCCATTATTGGCGGCAACATTACTGACTGACGAAACTGTTAGATTGAAAAACGTTCCAGGCCTCTCAGATGTTAAAACCATGATGAAGCTTTTAGAGGAGTTCGGCGCGGAAATTAATAGCTCTGAACTTAAATCTATAAAAACTGTTGATATTACAACCGCTAAAATTACAAGCACACTGGCACCATATGAAGTGGTTTCAAAAATGCGTGCATCAGTTATTGTTTTAGGCGCATTACTTGCAAGAGAAGGTAAGGCTGAGATTTCACTCCCCGGTGGTTGCGCAATTGGAACTAGACCAATTGATTATCATCTTTCTGCCTTTGAGAAAATGGGTGCAAAAATAACTTTGCAGGAAGGTTATATCAAAGCAGAAGGTAAATTAAAAGGGGCAGAAATTAACTTCCCATTTGCATCAGTTGGTGCAACACAGAATGTGATTATCGCTGCAACTTTGGCACAAGGAACAACTACTATTTACAACGCTGCACGTGAACCTGAAATTGAAGATTTAGCAAATCTATTAAACGCAATGGGCGCAAAAGTTAGCGGTGCAGGAAGCGCAAAAGTTGAGATAGTGGGTGTAAAAAAACTTCATGGTGCAGAACATAGCGTAATATCTGATAGGATTGAAGCAGGTTCATATTTAATAGCTGGTGTAGCTAGCAAAGGATCTGTTGAGGTTACAAATATAAAGCCTGAATATCTTTCAGCTACATTGACTGCACTTGAAGGCATGAATGTTAAAATTGATACTACAGAAAATTCTATCAAAGCATCACATATCGGGGAAATTCTTCCCGCTAATTTAGTGACTCGTGTTCACCCAGGTTTCCCAACAGATATGCAGGCGCAAATTACTAGTCTGCTATGTTTAGCGAAAGGAACTTCCACCCTAGAAGAATCAATTTTTGAAAATAGATTCATGCATATCCCAGAGTTAAACAGAATGGGTGCTAACATAAAAATTGATGGCAAAAAAATTCATATACACTCGGTTGAGTCATTTAAACCTGCGGAAGTTATGGCAACAGATTTACGCGCATCTTTCAGCCTAGTTATTGCGGCTCTTGCTGCGCATGGCGAAACAAAGATAAATAGGCTTTACCATTTAGATAGAGGCTATGAAAACATAGAAGAAAAGCTA
The DNA here is from genome assembly GCA_964352365.1 of uncultured Rickettsiales bacterium. Classification (GTDB taxonomy): domain Bacteria; phylum Pseudomonadota; class Alphaproteobacteria; order Rickettsiales; family UBA8987; genus CAYGRX01. The sequence goes on along the minus strand of CAYGRX010000079.1, from coordinate 2,459 downwards.
TCCAAACTTGGCGCTGATGTGGAAAGGGTTGAAGGTTAAAACTTACCTAACAGCAACGTTGCTTCTAATACCTAACTGGCACTCATTAGATTCTTGATCCGTGTCGTAACTGTAAACGCCTGCAACAAAAATTGTGCATAGATTGTTAGATAAGTAGTCTGTAGCAACTGCATTATTTTGAAAAATACCATCGCTAGATCTGGTATAAATTGCTTGTACATTACCTGCATCTGGTTTACCGTCATCAGCTTTAAGATCTAATGCATAGGCGATTTGAGGAGTGGTTATACCAACTGATGCCTGTAAAAAATTAAAATGGTTTTGGTTAGTAACAGTGCCCACCCCCAAATAATACCAAATTGACCTGTCGCTGCTAGAAAACACAGCTATACCCCCATTATTAATTTTTGCCTTAGGAGAATGCTCACCTGCAACCCAAATTGCTGATGGCGGCTTTACTTCTTCTTTAATTAATTCGGCATCAGATAGATGAATGAAGAAATGTTGTGGCTCACCTAAAAGGGTTGTTAAACAGGATTTTCTATCATATACGCCAAATGACGGATTACAGTTAGCGCTGTCAAAATTATTAAGGCGCTTATTACCATTATGTATATCGGGATAGGTTGAGCCAGCACCACTAGCAGCTGTAAAGCCATAGCTATTTAAATCGGATAATTTCATATCGCCTGGAATAGCATTATATTCCAGCATGAATGCAGCCAAAGCTTGATCATATTCTGAAAATTGGCTTAGTTGCGCTTTCAAATTTGCGCTTTCCAAAAACCCTTTAGCTAGGAATATTCCGCCAAATATCATGCCGATGATAACAACACCGATGGCCATTTCCGCTAATGTGAAGCCGTTATTTTTAGTTACCTTTTCAATTTTCATTTTAAAGCTATACAGCAAAATAGATAACTATTAAAGCGCCTAATAATATAGTTGTATAAAACACGGTATCAGAAATTTTCCAAGTGACAGTAAAACGACCCAAAGGATTAAAGTTATTTTGAATTTTCCTTTCAAAAGATTTTAAGATATCGAAACCAAATTCCCTAATTGATACAAAGATTTTTACTATTATAGATTCTGATATTCTCAAAATCCCTAAGCCAGTTTTTCTTGAAAGATAATCCCAATCTAAACTGATAGTTTCAGTTCTTTTCATCAAAGGTAAAAGAGCAAAAAATGCAAAACCAGCAAATAATAATAGCTGTAATTGGAACACTACATGGCTTGTTGTATACGCATCATAATCAATTTCTATAGGTAACATCGCATATAAATATTGCGGGAAAACACCTGGTAATATGCAAAGTAAAATTAAAATGCCCATTGCAAAACGCATGTTAAGCGGTGGTTCCGTTGGCCGCAAACCACTATCTTTTTGGAAAAATGCGAACCATGGAAATTTAACACCTGCATGCAGGAATACTCCCGCAGATGCAGCAACTAAACATAGCCAAACAAATGTCATATGTTCATTTGCAGAGGCGGAAGTAACTAAAGATTTACTAACAAAACCACTAGTTAATGGAAATGCAGAAATTGCTAATGCGCCAATTATGCCTGCAAAACAAGTGAATTTCATGGTTCTAAATAAGCCGCCAACTTCTGTACATTTATGTTTACCTGTTTGGGTTATTACTGCACCAGCTGACATAAATAATAAACCTTTATACATTATATGACAGAATGCGTGTGCACCAACACCAGCAAGCGCAAGCGGCGTACCAATACCGATGCCAACGACCATAAAGCCAACTTGGTTAACAATTGAATATGATAAAATACGGCGTAAATTATTTTCAAGCATTGCCCAAATGATACCATAAAATATCATAAATAAACCGATAGGTATTAGAATATCATTTCCCGCAAATTCTGTCAGAAGAACAAATACAGCAGTTTTGGTTGTAAAGGCAGAAAGAAAAACCCCTCCCCAAGGTGAGCTTTCAGGGTAGCTATCTGCGATCCAGCTTGAAAATGGAGGTGCGGCAACATTTATTAGAATTGCTAGAAGAAGCGCCCAGCTTGCAATTGTGTCAAAATCTGCATCTGCAATAGTTAGCCAGTCATTCCATGAAGCTTTAAGTGGAATAAGATCTATTGACTCATAAAAATTATAGTAACACGCTAAACTTGCTATTAATAAAGCCCCACCGAAAAAATGCATGATAGCATAACGATATGCAGCTTTGCGCGATTTATCCGTGCCGCCATAAAGTATAACTGTTGTTGATGCTATCGCCATAATTTCCCACATTACGAAAAGGCTTAAAAGATCACCAGTGAAAGTAATTCCAATGGCGCAAGATGCGTAGATATATGCCGCAACTATCTCACCTTTTTTATGGTGTTTAAGTGCGAATATTCCAGCCGCGAACGTTGCTAGCGCAAAGGCTGTGGCAAATATTAAAGTGTAATCATGAAAATTAATAAGGCGTATAACAAAC
>CAYGRX010000078.1:0-7896 GCA_964352365.1 uncultured Rickettsiales bacterium | reverse complement strand
ATTAAAATTGGAACAGCTTTATATCTAACCGCTATCTCCTTAGGAACTTGCTTAGCAAGACTTGGGTCAATAATCGTTTTTTTAATGTCAAAACGCTTAACACCAGATTCTTCAGCTAGAATTTCCGAAAGTGTGTTCTCGGTAATAAGGCCCATCTCGACCAATATTTGGCCAAGCATCTTGTCACTCTTTTCATCTCTTTGAATTTTTAAAGCAATTTCCAACTGATCTTCAGTGATCAGATTTTTCATTATCAACCTTTGGCCGATAGGCATTCTGGCAGGGGCGGCAGTTGCACCAGCCAACTTATCCATATCACCTTTGGCCGTAGCAACTAAATCAGTGGAGGTGCTTTGCTTTAAATCTTCCGGCCCTTCCTCTTCTTGACCGGAATCGGGAGTTTGTTGCCCTGAATTTTCTGTAGCATTATCGGCCTCTTGAGCAGCGGAATCCTTGAGGATTCGTTTTTGCTCCTGAAGCATCTGACTAATAATATCATCATTAGCACCAGAGCTCTTATTTTGATCGTCGCTACTAGTCATCTGACCTTTTCGAGGTTATACTTATTATATAATGACTATAATAGATTTTTACAAAACCATAGAAAAGGTTTTTCCGTTTTTTATTTAATATTTAGCAATAAAATATCCTAGTGTTACTCCTGCTCAATACTATTTACACCCTTCATGGTTACATAAAATGCCACTAACTACACAATAATAGCAATAATTTAAGCCTTTATAAACTAAACCTAGTTAGAAGAAACAAACATCTATTCCCACTCAATTGTTCCAGGCGGCTTGCTTGTAATATCATAAACAACTCGATTTACACCCTTAACTTTGTTTATGATTCTGGTTGATACCTTACCTAGAAATTCATGCTCAAAAGGGTAATAATCAGCGGTCATGCCGTCTGTTGAAGTAACCGCACGCAAAGCCAAAACATAATCATAAGTTCTAGCATCCCCCATAACCCCAACTGATTTTACTGGCAAAAGAACAGAGAAAGCCTGCCAAATATCATCATACAAACCAGCCTCACGTATTGCATCAATATAAATTTGATCTGCCTCTTGCAATATGGCTATTTTCTCAGGAGTAATCTCCCCTGGAATACGAATTGCTAAACCCGGCCCTGGGAATGGATGACGTTTTATCATCTCCTCTTTTATGCCAAGCTCCAGCCCAAGCCTTCTAACTTCATCCTTGAATAATTCACGAACTGGCTCAACAAGCTTTAGATTCATTTTTTCAGGCAACCCACCAACATTATGGTGAGATTTAATAGTTACACTTGCATCCCCATGTATTGAAACAGATTCAATGACATCGGGGTAAAGTGTACCCTGCGCCAAAAACTCAGTACCAGAAACTTTTTTAGCTTCCCTATCAAAAATATCTATGAATGATCCACCTATAATTTTACGCTTTTTCTCAGGATCAGAAACCCCCTCAAGCTTACCAAGAAATTCTTTTGAAGCATCAATAGCAACTAAGTTTATACCGAAGTCAGAAAAAAGCTCTTTAACTTGAATAGCCTCGTTTTTTCTAAGTAGTCCGTGATCAATAAATATACAAGTTAGTTGGTCGCCAATTGCTTTATTTAATAATGCAGCAACAACCGTTGAATCCACACCACCAGAAACAGCGCATATCACCTTTTTATCACCAACTTGTTCACGCACTTTCTCAATTTCCATATCGAGGAAATTTTCCATAGTCCAAGATTTTTTACAGCCCGAAATTTTAATAATAAAGTTTTCTATTAATGCTGTTCCATCAGGAGTATGGACGACCTCAGGGTGAAATTGCACCCCATAAAATCTTTTTTCTTCATTGGCTATAACAGCAAAGGGAGCACCCTCACTTGAAGCAACTGCTAAAAAACCTTCAGGAAGCTTTGTTACTTTATCACCATGACTCATCCAAACTTGGTGATCAGTTTCTGGATGCCAAGTACCTGAAGTTAGACCACTTGGTTGAGTTACATTTACAAATGCCCTACCAAACTCACCATGACCATCAGATTTAACTTCACCACCCAATAAGTGGCACATTAATTGTTGACCATAACATATGCCTAATATCGGCAAACCAAGTTCAAAAATTTCCTTTGAAACTATTGGGCTTTTATCACCCAAAACAGATGAAGGCCCACCAGATAAAATTATTGCTTTAGGCTGAAATTCCTCGATATAATCTAATGCAGAGTTATAAGGTTTAATCTCACAATACACACCAATTTCACGCACCCTTCTTGCGATAAGTTGCGTAACTTGTGAGCCAAAATCAATAATAAGTATTTTATCCATAATATATTTTAGTTGTTAGAGTTATAAGGTTTAATCTTGCTGTCACACCACTTTAATAACGGGGTTATATTCTATTTTTTTTAACGCCGCAACAAGTGCGGGGTGACAAATGCTTTTTTTTGCTTTAATAGAACAAAAAAATCTCAACTCTAAATTCTTAATACCAATGAATAATATACATATTCGTGCATTTTATAGGTTTGTTGACTTGCCTAATTTTGAAAAGTTAAAAAAATCTTTTGAGCAGTTTTGCAAAGCCCACGAAATGAAAGGCACAATACTTTTAGCAAGCGAGGGAATTAACGGAACTGTTTCAGCCCCAAAAGATATAATGGAAAAATTCTGGCACTTCCTAGATCAAGACATACGCTTTGAAAATATGGCATTTAAGGAAAGCTATGCAGAATTTCACCCTTTTGAAAAAATGAAAGTTCGCTTAAAAAAAGAAATAGTTCGCCTTAAATTTGAAGAAGAAATGGATATCAATAATCGCGGGCAATATGTTAAAGGCGAAGATTGGGACAAGTTAATTAGTGACCCTGATGTTATTACTATTGATACGCGCAATGATTACGAAGTAATGCTTGGCAGCTTTGAGGGCGCAATCAACCCAAATACTGAAGATTTTAAAGAATTCCCCAAATGGGTTGATGAAAATTTAGATAAAAACAAACACAAAAAAGTAGCTATGTTCTGTACAGGCGGGATTAGATGTGAAAAATCTACCGCATTGCTAAAACATAAAGGCTTTGAAAATGTTTACCACCTTGATGGCGGAATTTTGCAATATTTAGAAGATACAAAAAATAAGAATAAGAAGTGGAACGGCAAATGCTTCGTCTTCGATGATAGAATTGCTGTTGATGATGAACTGCAACCAGTGAAAGATTCAATAATCTGCAAGGATTGCGGCCATGTTATAAACTTCACCACAGACCACGTTATGCATGAATATAAAAACATTAACCATAAAGGTGTTACTTGCGAGTCTATCGGGCAGGAGTGCAAAAAATAGCTTTATTTAACCACTTAGCCTTTTTCTTTTTCAGCATTCAAGCCTTTGCCATTTAGAATATCCACCGCCTTATTTAATGTTTCAGGAATTTTACTAACCATTTCAGCTATTTCACTTAAGGCTTTCTTCTTTTCTACAATCTCCTTGTCTTTAGAGTTAAAATAATCATGCTCTAGTGCCTCATTTAAAAATGATAAAGTTTTAGTAGTATATTCAGAAACATATTCCTGACTTAAGGCAATATCACTCATTTTTTTATACCGTGCGACAGTACTACTCATGGAATTAATTGCACACACTAGATACATATTCACTTGATCTTCTGGGCTCGTAAGCCCAACGTATTTTGGATAGTTTATCTCTTTTTTAAGAGTTTCCGCATCTTTTGCCTGCAGTGTTACTACACCACTGGCAACCCTATCTTTTGTGTCAGGAATGTAAGGTGGAAAACGAACTGCATCAAGTCTATACATCTCAACCTGTGATGTAGGGTCTGTAGTTACATACGCTTTTTTTTGCGTTAAGTTTCTGTTAGCCTCTGATGCCATTAAAACTGCCTTACCTAAGTGCACGCCAGCTAACATTTCTTGTGGCGCTAAACCCCTCTTTAAAAAAGATTGTATCGATGATTCAGCACTTGCAAAATTTGCATCAATTTCCTTTAGTGAAATATCTAAAGGAGCTTTTATATTCACATTATTAAATGGATAATCAGTTGAGGAAAAACCGTGATTTATGAGTACCCCCCCTCTTTCATTATCGCTCGTTTTGCTTTTTCGCTCCCCTGTAAGACTCCTTACATTCAATACCTTACTTCCGCCAACTTCAACATCATAGTCAAAATCGCCCACATAATAACCTCCATCCTGTGCAATTTTAATATCTTTTGCCATTTCTCTCTCCCGATTAATTATATTTTTAGCGCACGCAATAAAACAGAGCAAAACTCATAAGATATATTCTTATTAACCATTAGCTCTTTTGTTGATTTTTCAAAGTCCTTTTTTTGCTTGCTAGACATAATTTTTGCAAAGGACATACTGCTAATCGCATCATTAGGATTAGGGCTAGTACAATTGATTAATTCTTCATGACTTGCGTCAATGTAGCTGTCTAAATTTTCTTCACTTTGCATTTATAACCTCACTATTACAATCAAAGTTTAACACATAAGTATTAACAAAAGGTTAACACTTTCTTAACTATTGTGTGTTAGTATTTGTTTTGCAGTAACATAAAAAATATTTGTAATGAGCAACGAACTTAACAAAAGCATAAACAATTTTATTTATAACCCAGAAGGATATAAGCTTGATAGCGCAGGCCTGTTTACAAAAGTATTGCCACCAGAAATTTATAATCAGGATGGCTTCTTTCCTGAATTTTCAGGTGCTGTTAGTGTATTAGGGGTCATATTAGAGGACGAAACAAAAAGGAGCATTCATGATGCCTCCTCACATCATCTTTATGATACAAATAAAATAATGCCCGAAAAAATTCAAGGTATCTTAAGAATAAGCATTACTCCAGAAAATATGCGCTCAGCTTTACTTAGCCAAAATAATATGAGTCGAGAAGGAAAAGATGGCTGGAAAAATTTATTAGCGCAAGCAGACAAAGCTAAGAATAAAGGAAAACCTGGCAGTAGTAATTTCAAACAATTGCGAGCTGGGCTTGCCAAAGGAAATGGGGGACGAGATTTAACCTAATTACTTTCAATATCATCCTTTTCAATTACATACATAATTAGACTATCTGATATAAAATTTGTGTTTAGCTTATAGGCATCAACCAAAACCTGCTCAGATATACTAGTGACTAAGCTAGGGTTTGCAGCACCATATTTTGAGGCAAGCAAACGTTTTACGCTTTCATACATTTCAAATTTCTGCGCATCAGATATTTCTATCTTTTTAACTTGCGAGTCATCACCGCTAGATTTCAATAAATAATCCTCATACGAATCATAGCCCCCTACCCTAGAAACTTTGTTTAATGTCGCCGAGCTTAAGCTTTCAAACTCAGGCTTTTTGATAAACCTAGTTAATGTAGAGTCAGAGATGTTTGCCTTTTTCGCAATTGCCGACACTGAAAGACCCGTGCTGGATTTAATATCCTCAATAAAGGCTAAGTGCTTTTCCCTAATATTCATATTTTATCATTATATGCATTTTTGCATTGACATTATGCATTTTTGCATTATTTATATATTTGTAAACTGCAGTTTTCATTATAACAGAATAAGTTAGGCAATGCAATTATGCATAATTGCTAACGGGGGATTATTATGAAAATGGAAAAAATAAATAGAGAAATTGGCCACAATTTTGTAAAAATGCGCTTAAGAAAGTGCAATTATGCGGAACAAAGTTTGTGGCGCGCGGTAGTATGCCAGATTATTGAAGATGCGCTTATAACCTCAAATAACTCGCGAAAACAATGTTTTAAACGCAGAGCAATAGAGTGGCTTAACCTAGATAATGAAGATTTTAGCCTAATATGTGAAATGGCTGGAATTAAACAGAAAATGCTATTGGATTATTTGGGTAAGGTTATTTAGGCCTCTTAAAACGCAAAAACCGCAATAACAAACTTTTTTAAGGTTTATTATTACGGTTCCGCGAACCAAGCTACAAAGTTACGATGAACCTTGCAACTTTGTCAAATGATACCTCCTTGAACTCTATTTTGAGCTCGTATAGGTTCTCCTTCCTCTTTTCAAAGTCCCCTCCATGGAAACCTTGAATTTTAGATGCCCGAAAAAGGGCATTTGAAGCCCTTTTTCGCGAGGTAAACCTAATAACAGGTCTCCAATAGAGCTTATAAGCTCTATTGGTAACCCACAAAATCTTCACACCGCTTTTTTGCGGTGTAGATTTAAATCCGGCCACTACGTACCTTAAAAAAGCGTCGTAGCTTTTGAACCTCCCATCTTGAAAGCCGCATCTTAAAAAAGGCACTTGCCTGTGGTCGTCGTGCTCGACTAAGCTAACAAACCTTATCTGATTTTTTGCCATTAGCATGGCTTGATATTTTGCCATCTCCTGCTGAGAGGGCTTTATACCAAAACAAAAATTTTCGTACCAATTTGCATACAAGACTTCTGCCATTGTAAAATTTTTTGCGGCCTTTTATCCCTCTCGCGAGTTAAACTAACACTGGTTAGTATGGAGGCCATGGCTAATAATAAATAAAGAATATTCTTTACCATTCAAAAGCATTGCAATTTTTATACATCAATGCCTAACCCAAGTGGATTATGCATTAGACAATAAAAATCACGGCATAATAGCTCTTGGATAGTTTAATGGATGTATTTTAGCACTAAAAGGTTAATTTTTAGTTAAGGGAAATTAAAAATTATCTACCAAGTAGCAAATCTTCGTGAGTTCTTACTTTATTAACTTTTTTGTTTGAAACCGCATAACGGTAAACCTGCACATTTTCCATTACACGCTGAACATAATTATTAGTTTCACTAAATGGAATTAATTCAATCCAATCAATCACCCTATCTAAACTCATTTTTCTTGGGTCACCATTCTTTTTAATCCACTTATTCACATTACCTGCACCAGCGTTATAGGCAGCAAAAGCAAGTATCATAGAACCATCATAAATTCTTAATCGTTCAGCTAAATAGTGCGAACCAAGAGTTACGTTGTATCTAGGGTTTTCAGTCAATTTAGTTTTTGAGTATTGAACACCAACTTTTTTTGCAACACCTTTTGCAGTGGCTGGCATAAGTTGCATCAAACCGCGGGCTCCTGCATGACTGACGGCATCAGCATCAAACTCGCTTTCTTGTCTTATAATTGAAAGCGCAACTTCTTGCTCAGGCTCACGAACTGGAGCCCCATCAATTGATGTAAGGTTAAATAATGGATATAGCGCATTCAACACAACCTCTGAGCTAGTACGGTAAATTTGCTTTGCAACACGAAGTGCATAATCATAACGCCCCAAATCCAAGCCCATTTGTGCTATAAGGGCAATTTCTCCAGAAGAATTTGCTTGCTTTGCCGCTGCCTCTAAAAATAATTTCCCATATCTATGTTGCTTACCAATTTTAAACATTGTGTATGCGGCCTTTGCTAACTCATTATTTTTATAAGCCTGAATATCATTTGCATTAAAACGAGAATGAATTGGGATATTGATTCTTGTATCTCCAACTTTAGCCATAGCTAACTGACCATAATATGTAACCGAATATTTCGCAGCAATTCCATACCACTTATTTGCGGCAAGATTGTCACCCTTTGCCTCCAAGCTTCTTCCCATCCAATATGTCGCTCGAGAAATAGAAACAGGAGTTTCTACAATGTCATACATTTTTTTAAAATGATTGTAAGCTTGCTCATAATTTTTTAAAAAGCGCAACGACAGCCAACCTGCCTTCCATTCAAATTCAGCAATTTTAGCTTTATCACTTTTAAAACTATGGAACCGAGATAGAACATAAGCATCATAGTATCTATTCTGATCAATTAACCTTGAAATATATTTTTTTCGAAGCTTGTACCATTTTAAGGGGTTAGAAAATTCTGATGGCATTTGCCTAATA
>CAYGRX010000077.1:0-7995 GCA_964352365.1 uncultured Rickettsiales bacterium | reverse complement strand
TTTAAAGAGGTACGTGAGCTGGGTTTAGAACGTCGTGAGACAGTTCGGTCCCTATCTGCCGTGGGTGTAGGAATGCTGAAGAGGGTTGCCCCTAGTACGAGAGGACCGGGGTGAACGTACCTCTGGTGTATCTGTTGTTCCGCCAGGAGCATTGCAGAGTAGCTATGTACGGAATAGATAAACGCTGAAAGCATCTAAGCGTGAAACTAGCTCTGAAACTAGCATTCCCCATTAGAGTCCAGGTAGACCACCTGGTTGATAGGATGGATGTGGAAGTGCAGCAATGCATGGAGCTAACCATTACTAATAACTCGATAGGCTTTATTACACTATATCTTTTTTACTGATTCGATTATGATTGCACTTTGTGCAGTACTAAGTTTTTAACTTTGTATCTCATAATCTTGTTGATAAGTTTTGAGATTAGTTTATATCAATATACACGTTAGTTTAGGTTGTACTGAGATGGTAGTTATGGCGGAGGGGCCACACCTGATCCCATCTCGAACTCAGAAGTTAAGTCCTCCAGCGCCGATGGTACTTTGTCTTAAGGCATGGAAGAGTAGGTCGCTGCCATCTCTGTGCAACTTAGATTAACATTCAATAACAATGCTGTTATTTCACGATTTTATCTTTCTTTATCTAAACTATTCATTAATCCGATTGAATTATTCAGAGCTAGTGGGTTTTGAACTTTAGTTGCCTCATCAAGCTTATCTAAATTTTTTTGGGAAATTTTGTTGAGCTCAAATATTTGTGCAGCTTTAAATATTATTTGTTCATCAAAAGGTGATAAATTGCCTTCATTATCTAATAAGTTTTCTTTTATTTTATTGAATGCCTCTCTTTCTTTATCCGATATATTTACGCCATTATCTATAATTTGGTTAGCTATAGTTAAAATGTCATTCGGTTTTTTAGTTAAATTATTTTCATTAAATTCAAATAAATAATCTTCATTTTCTCCATAATGTTTTCTTAAATTATATATATCAATATCGCCTAAGTTGCCATCAGCACCTAAAGATATATAGCTCATATGTGTATTTTCTACATAGTCATATGTCTGTGACATCTTTTCGTATTTTGATTCATGCGAGTGTATAAATCCTAGGGAATGAAGTAGTTCATGCATTACAATATGGTCAAAATTATTTAGGTAAGTATCTGACCTTTTATCGTCACCGTTTCTTACAGTTACAAATTCTTGGCCATCATCAGGAAATTCTGCCGCGCCACCTGTGGATTTTTCATCAAAAGTTGCGTATGAAAGGTTTATATGAGCTTTGTCAGCTATTTTTATTCCTGACTTATTTATAAAGGCTATGTCATCCTTACTAAGATTGTTGATATCAAAAAATCTAATATTTGCAACTTCTTCAATTTTTTCAGTAGCTTTTTGAAATGAGTTTTTAAGTTTTTTATTTGCTTTAGAAAATGGCTCATCTCCATATAGTTCATTCATCTCTTTTGATGCACTAGAAGAGCTATCATAAAAAATTATTGTTGTGCCAGATCCATCAGTTGCTACTACACCTTGATTCTGACCATTATGAAATAGATCGAATTCATCCATAAAATTAATATTTATTATATTATATTATATTATATTATATCACGTAAACCTTAATAAAAGATTAACCCGTTTATTCTTTTTTATTATTCGTATAATTATAATATTTCGTAATCATATAATTTATATTAATGCTAATTTTATCTTTTCTTTAATTTCATCAATCGAAACATCATTTCCTAAAAGGTCCTTCAACGGATTTTGCTTTATCAAACACCTCTTCTACACTGGCTCGATAGGTAATAATTGTTTCCGGTAGTTCAATTAACTTAGTTTCTTTTTCATATTCACAATCAAGTCTTTTAAACTCTTCAGGAATAGAATCTGTTACATGACCAATTCCACCGAGACCATATTTTTCTGCATAAACAAGAAATCTGTTTTTCCAATTTTCTTGTACATTAAAGTATTCTTTCCTATCATCGTAGGGTATGTAAATGTCTTCTTTAAAACTCTCTTTCAGTAATTCATAAAATTTATAAGCGGTATTAGCCTTTGCAGGTAAGCCATATTTTGCGTTCTCTGAGCCTAGATCTAAAAAATTTACCTCTTTTTTAGCTATATCAAAAAGAAAATTATCTTTTTTTAGGTCTATTTTTTTGCCAGATTTCTTAATGTCAGAAAGCTTTTTACAGATATTCTCAATTTCTGTATCGTTCATTGTGTAAATTTCTCTTGCAAGAGCTTCTTTTAAAAAACCATCATCTTCTATTGATAGATATTTGTTGCCAATTTCACCTTCATATTTTTTTGCAAGATACTCTATTGTTTCTTTTGCGTTATCCATTTTTCTATTTGATAAAGCTAAATCTAAACCTTGTAATTTTTTTATTATTCCAATGTTAGCTCCTAGGATTATATCCTCTCCTAACAACAGAGACTGCCCATGATAGTAACTTAACCCGTGAATAATTGGAGTTAGAGATGTTGTACGCTTTGCCGCTGCAACGTAAGCACCTATATCTCCATTATATTTCCCATAACTATGAGGGTGTTTTATTGAGGTTAAATAGTTTTTGCTGTAATCTGAATCTATTTCATATACAACCCTTTCCATTCCATGACCATAAATATGTTCATTTTCGATGCTTGATATTAGGGCTTGTAAAAAATTTTTTTTCAATTGGCTCAACTTTTTGTTTATTAAATACTAACACAAAAACGTTAACCAAAGATTAACCCGTTTACTCTTTTGTAATATTCTTATAATTATATATGATGTATAACTTTGTTATCTTATAATTATATAATCTCAGGCTCATGCTAATATTATCTTTTATCTTCTTTCTGTTGTTATTTTCTGCGTTTTTTTCTGGTTCTGAAACTGGCCTTACAGGCATTGATAGGGCAAAAATTCACAAGCTTAAACTTGAAGGTGATAAGAAAGCTGAGAGGGTTTCTAAGTTATTAGATGATAAAGATAAGTTAATAACTACAATTCTTCTTTGTAATAATTTAGTAAATATCGCGGCTACCTCACTTTCTACCTCACTTGCAATTCAATATTTTGGAGATGATGGGGTGATAGTTGTAACTGCTGTTTTAACTCTAGTAGTTTTGATATTTGCAGAGGTTTTGCCAAAAACCTACGCTATTAAAAACTCTGAAAAAGTTGCATTATTAGTTTCAGCGCCTTTTTCATTTATCACTAAAATACTATCTCCGTTTACTTGGTTTGTCGATATTCTTGTGAAATTTTTTACTAAAATACTTGGTATGAAAAATGATGAGAATATGCAAGATATTATGCATGGAACAGATGCCTTAAAAGGTGCTATTGAGCTTCACCACGAGGAGGGTTCGGTAATTAAAGATGATCGCGATATGTTAGGTTCAATTCTAGACCTTCATAAAACTGAAGTATACGAAATTATGAAACATAGAAAGGATATGGAGTATATTGATATATCACTTTCTACTGAGGAAATTGTAAATCAGGTTCTTAAATCTCAATATACTCGTATTCCTTTATATGAGGATAACCAAGATAATATTATTGGTACCATTCATACAAAAACATTGATGAGAACCTTAAATATTGAGTGTGGCGGGGATTACTCAAAGCTTAATATTCGTGAAGTTATGAGTGACCCTTGGTTCGTTCCCGAGAGTACTACACTAAAAGAGCAATTAATAAACTTTAAAGAGAAACATAGCCATTTTGCTTTAGTGGTTGATGAGTATGGTTCTCTACTTGGGCTAATTACTCTTGAGGATATTCTGGAAGAAATTGTTGGAAATATTGAAGATGAGTATGATGTTGAATATCATCTGATTGAAGAGAAAACAGATGGGTCATTCAATATTGATGGCTCAATTCCTATTAGGGATTTGAATCGTGAGATGGATTGGAACCTTCCAGTTGATAGTGCTACTACTATGGCTGGGTTGTTGATAAATGATGCGCAAATTATCCCATCAGTAGGGCAGATATTTAACTTTTATGGACTGAGAATGGAGGTTTTAGAAAAAGACAAAAACCAAATCACGAGAATAAAAGTTTCGCTTTTGGATGAAGGTACTGTGCCAGCTGAATTAGCGTAATATATCCTTATAATTTATCTATTATAGGGATTATATATATTTGAGCCAAAAGTTGGTTGTTGATAGCTTGTTGGTAAGTTTGAGCCGCTAGGAACAAATACATTTGGAGAAATTACGTTATTTTCCGCATTAGCTAAAGAGCCATAAGGGGATTGATAGCCAGCACCTTGGTAGCCCACTTGTTGTTGCATTGGCATTAAACCATTTGGTCTTTGTAGGTATACGTTATTAGGGTTAAGGGTGTTATTTGCATTATTTAAACCTAAATTATTACTCATCGCAAAAGGGTCATTAATAATAACTGGTACATTGTTTGGGTTCTGTTGTACGTTATTAGGCCTTGCATTATTTTGTGCAACAAACTGATTCACCTCTCTTCTAGCCTCTGCAATTTTAGCATTGCTATAGCCAACAGTGTCTGACTCGTAGTCGCGTTCAACAAGGTCTTCCATACAAGATGTCAAAATGCATGCAAAAGAGCATGAAAGCAATATTGTTTTAAAAAAGTATGTTGACCTATTAGGCATTTAATTATATTACCACTATGAATAAATATAGATTTAGCAACCTCAGAGCTAATTAACTCTCCTTTATACTAAATTATTAAAATAAATCAACTTTTTTCTCTTTTAGAGGCTAAAAATGAACGTAAATTCTAAGTTATTTGTCCCATTTCCTTTATTTTTTAAAATCCCGGGGGTAGAGATTTTTACCTGCTGTACGGGTATGAGATATAAAAAAGATGATCTATTTTTTGTGAAATTTGCAAAAAACACCTCAGTTGCTGGAGTTTTTACTAAAAACACTATGCCAGGTGAACCTGTTGTTTGGTGTAAGAAAATATTAGAAAAAGGTAAGGCTAGAGCATTAGTTGTTAACTCAGGCTATGCTAATGTTTTTTGTGGTGATGCAGGTGTTAAAACAATTGAAAAAACAGTGGCTAAAGTTAAAGAATTATTTGGATTTTCTGAAGATGAAATTTATATTTCCTCTACGGGTGTTATCGGTGAGCCAGTAAAGGATGATTTATTGCTTGAGGCTTTGGAGGGGAAGCTCAAAGAGTCGGATTTTAAAAAATCTGCAATCGCAATTTCTACTACAGATACTTTTCCAAAGGGTGTTTATAAAGAAGTGGCTATTGGCGACTCAAAAGTTAGACTCGCGGGAATTATAAAAGGTTCAGGTATGATTGCGCCAGATATGGCAACAATGTTGGGTTATTTATTTACTGATGCGAAAATATCTACAAAAGTTTTACAACAGCTTTTGCAAGAGGCTACAAATGTAAGCTATAATTGTATTACGGTTGATAGTGATACCTCTACTAGTGATACGATCTTGGCTTTTGCAACAAACAAAGCTGATAATAAGGAAATTACAGATATTAATGACCCAGATTTTCAAGAGTTTAGAAAATTCTTCACCAACCTTAATAAAAAGCTAGCGAAACTAGTTGTTAGGGACGGTGAGGGGGCAACTAAATTTGTAGAAGTTGAGGTTTTAGAGGCTGAAAGTAATGATTCTGCTAGAAAGATTGCTTTAGCAATTGCAAATTCTCCGCTTGTAAAAACTGCAATCGCTGGTGAAGATCCTAACTGGGGAAGAATTGTAATGGCTATTGGTAAAACTGCTGAGCCTGCAAATAGAGATAAAACTTTCATTTCAATTGGTGAAGTTATAGCAGCGGAAAACGGTCAGTTAAGTCCTAAATATAGCGAGCAAAAGGCCCTTGAATATATGAAGGAAACTGAAATAAAAATTACGGTTAAAGTTGGTGTATCTAAAGGTGAGGCTAAGGTTTATACTTCAGACTTGACTCATGACTATATCAAAATTAATGCTGATTATAGAAGCTAGAATTTATTTCTATTTTCCTTTCTGTTTAAAGCCTTTGGTAAGATAATAATAGAAAAAGGCAATTTGTCCAAAAACTAGGAAATACATTAGTGCGGATAGGCTTAAATTTTTCCCTACTATATTTTTCATAGAGAGTGCAATCACAACTGAAGCAAGTGATACTACGGATGCAATCGCTATACTTTTAACATTTCCATGTCTATTAAAGCCACCTTTTAAAAATGGGACCACTGCAATAAAAGCTAATAATACATTATATAAAGGCCATGTTATTCTGTTATTAAACTCAGATATGAAGTTACTATATTCCTTCTGTGTCACTTCTTCCTTCGGAAATAATAGCTCTTCAATGTAACGTTCCTTTGCCTCTCTGGTTCGGCTAATATCTAGCGTTTCCTTAAATGGAGTAAGTTGTAGATTATATCTATCAAAATATAAAATTGCAGTTTGGCGGGTTTCTTGGTTAACCTCTTGGTGACTGCCATTCTTTAAAATGAAAACAGGGCCATCCTCTGTGTTTTCCAAATACCCTTTTTGCGCAATTATGGTTATATTTTTTTCTAAGTCACGTCTATCATGGATAAGTAAATTGTTAAAAATTCCACTATCATCACGTTCTTTTATATACACGGTTAAATTATTTGTTGGGGATGAAAAAACCCCTTCCTGTAGCAAGATTGATGCGTAGTTATTTCTGATAAAATTCTGCATATCCTTAAATTCACGATAAGAAGTTGGCAAAAAATAGAACGCTATTGAATATCCTATCGTTAAGCAAATAAGCGAGAAATATAATGCGGGTTTTAATATGTCAAAATTACTTATTCCAGATGATTTTAAAATAACAATTTCACTATCGGCTGATAGTTTGTTGTATGAGTAAGTTATTGAAATAAATAGGCTTATTGGTAGGATGACCCATAATAGTGAGGGCAGGGTTAATGTTGTTAAATACAAAAAGGTGCTAACATCTAAGCCCTTATTAACAATCAAATCAATGAACTTTAGACTTCTACTTAGCCAAGCAATGCCAACGATTGCTAGAGTAATCACAAGCATAGGTCCAGCTATTCTACTAAATATGTATTTCTCGTATGTCTTCATATTTAGAATGATAACCTCAAAAATTGTTTAGGTACAATTAATGTTATGAAGTGGCATTTCAATAGAAAAATTAATTACTGCTTAAGTGCAGATTTACCTGCATAGACTGGAGAATTTAAAAATTCTTCAATTCTAATAAGCTCATTATATTTTGCAGTTCTATCGGATCTTGAAAGTGAACCTGTTTTTATTTGGCCGCAATTAGTGCCCACGGCTATATGAGCGATAGTAGTATCTTCAGTTTCCCCAGATCTATGAGATAAAACAGCTCTATAACCCGCTTTATGAGCCATTTTAACTGCCTCCAAAGTTTCAGTTAAAGTGCCAATTTGGTTAACTTTAATTAATATTGCATTTGCTAAGCCTTTCTCAATGCCATCGGCAAGAATTTTAGGGTTAGTTACAAACAAATCATCCCCTACTAGTTGGCATTTATCGCCAATTTCATCAGTTAGGCTTTTCCAGCCATCCCAGTCACCTTCGTCCATAGCATCTTCTATAGATTTAATTGGGTAATCAGCAACAAGCTTTGCGTAATAATCAATTATTTCATCACTTCCCAATATTTTGCCTTCACCATCTAGATGGTATTTTCCATCTTTATAAAATTCACTAGCTGCCGCATCGAGGGCTAAAACAACGTCTTCCCCTGGTATGTAACCAGAGTTTTCAATTGCTTTTAAAACATAATCTAGTGCTTCGCGGCTGGATTTTAAATCTGGCGCAAAACCACCTTCATCACCAACTGCAGTTGAAAAGCCTGCATCAGATAATGTGTTTTTTAGTGATGCAAAAATCTCAGCTCCCATGCGGATAGATTCCTTCGCATTTCTAGCTGAAATTGGCATGATCATGAATTCTTGGATGTCAATCGGGTTATTTGCGTGCGCTCCACCATTGATTATATTCATCATGGG
>CAYGRX010000076.1:0-8014 GCA_964352365.1 uncultured Rickettsiales bacterium | reverse complement strand
GTATATAGGTGTCATTTCCATCTGCGTCAGACACATATCTTCCGTCAATCAGAACTGCTATGGAAACTTTATCAACCTTGCCTATGTCGTTGATTCTATTCGTAATTGTTTTTGAGATTTCATAATTTGTAACTTCGTCAAGCTTCTGTTGATTTTCTGATGAGCCGTTAGCATCAACTTGTTCACCAGTTAAATCATTAGCTACTGAAACTTCGCCTCCAGCGCTATTTTGTGAGGTCATAATTTCTTCACTAGTTTGAACGGACCTTGCAACCTGGCTATCAGGGTCATAAGTTTCAGAGCTTACAGTAACTCGTTCAAAGCTTACATCAACTGCTACTTGTGTTTCAACTTTTCCTGGTCCAACTGCTTGTTCTAGTAAGTCGTTGATAGATTGTCTGTATCTTTGCTCCAGTCCTAACTTGAACTCAGTTGAATCGGAGCTTGAACCCATATCATTATCTTCTTCGGATCCCTTTGCTTTCGCCAAAATTTGGCCATTACTATCAATGATTGTCACCATTGTAGGCTTTAAGCCGGGAACTGATGAACTTATTAAATGTTTTACAGCTAAGGCTTCTTCTTTTGGAACGTCGAGTCTATTGTTAAGTTTTAAAACAACTGATGCGGAAGGTTCAACTTGCTTTCTTTTGAAAACATCCTTTCTTGGTATTACTAAATGAACTCTGGCCGACTTGATCGATGAAAGTGCAGATATTGTACGTGAAAGCTCACCTTCTAATGCCCTTACTAAATTTACATTCATTACAAAGTTGGATGTTCCAAGCATGCTTTCTTTGTCAAATATTTCATAGCCAACGAGGTTAGCCTTGCTTGGTAGGCCTTTTTCAGCCAATATCATCCTAACTTTTAATACATCTTGGCTCTCTACTACAACTTCGGCGCCACCACTTTTAACGTCAAATTTAACCCCTAAGCCACCTAGTTCAGTAACAACAGCGCTACTATCTTCTTGTGAAAGGTTATTGTATAAAGTTGCCATTACAGGTGATGAAAGCCTAAAAGATAGAAATGCAAACGCAAGTAATAGCGTCGCGCCAACTACCCCCAAAATCATAAATCTTGGTGAAGCAAAAGATTGTGCGGATTTAAGTAAATTATCCATAAGTTAATATATATAGTAACATTCAATGTTTGTATCACTATATTTAGTGTTTTATACAATATTGTAAATAATTTTTATCAGAATGAAATTATTAAATCACTTATTAATTATATAAAAAATAGAGTAGGGTGATTTTAGTGTTTTTATGGTTGCATTTTGATTATGCTGCCCGTATAAAATCTTCATTCATATTGAATATCTACCAAATTTCATCGCGGGTGTAGTTCAATGGTAGAACCCCAGCCTTCCAAGCTGGTCGTGAGGGTTCGATTCCCTTCACCCGCTCCAAATATATTGTAGAAGTAAACCTACCATTGCCTTAAGTCACCCGTGTCAATGTGAACAAATCCACTTTTAGGATAATACCCAACACCGCCAACGGCTAGTTCTATTGCGGTGTCTCTAACTATATCTGATTTTATATCTGTTAGCTCAATATCTATTGCTTTTCCTAAGCTGTGCATACTATTTTTTGCTACTTTTCTTCCTTGTTCTCTCATTTTATCATTGGTCTCTTTAGATCTGTAGCCTGATATAACTTTTATATAGCCATCATATTTCAATTTAGTTTTGATATCATAAGCTAATGAAATAAGCTCGGGGTCAACTCGAATAACTTGGTTGCTTCTATGATCAATAAGTAAATTACTAATTTCACTAATTGCTTCATCGACATAACCGTCATTGCGCCAAAAAATTATCTCAATTTTTTCTTCGGTGTTAATATTGTGTAATTTTATAGTTTTTGTATTGGCTTCATTATCTTCTTCAAGAAATGTGTTTTTTAAAATTTTTACTGCATCATCTATGAAAAATTTGAAGCCCTTTACATCATGACGTACATTAAATAAACTAGCTTCATTTTTATCATTTTCTATATTTACAAGGCTGTTTTGAGGGGTGGATTTAACTTCTGCTGCTAAGAGCAAAAAGCTTGTAAGTGCAAATATAATACATAAATATTTCATCATTATAGATAGTTAATATTTATTTTCTTATAATACAAAGGCAGATTTAATTTAATTAAAAACGAAACACATGCCACAACCTTTTCTTGAGTCAAAGTATGATGCTGAAGAGTTGTAATTAGTTGCTGAGTAACAGGTCATTGAATATGCTGTCCAATTAAAGCCTAGTATTATTCCTGAAAAAGGTTTTCCATCATCAATCTTTTTATCTAGGTCATATATTTCTCTTATAGTAAAAACCCCAGTATCGTTTCCGCTACTATTTGTATATAGTCCAGTTGAGTATTCTGTAAGATTTCCTAAAAAGAGACATTGTTTGCTGTTAGCGGGAGCAGCTAAACTAGGTAGGGAGGCTGTATATCCCCAAATATAACCCATATTATCTGAGTATTTGCTTTTTGGTAATGTGTTGGCATCAAATGGCTGGCTAGCAATTCCATAACGTGAATTTAGGTTAGAGTCTACACCTCCTGAATAGTAGTCTGGAAGAATATCTGCCAAGGATAGATGCTGCCAAGCGCGAACTGACTCAGTCCTGTCGGTCGATCCCTGTGCTATAATTTTGTCATTATTTCCGTCGCAATCATTGTATGTGCCATCAACGCAGTCAGTTGGCCAATATGAGCTTGCTTCGTTAAAATCCCCAGGTAATCCGCTATATTCTAATTTGAATGCTTTGGTGGCAGTAAAGATGCTACTTCTCTCTTTGATTAATGCTTGAGTTTTTGCGCTTTTTATTAAGCTGTTTGCACCTAAAATGCCTCCAGTTATTAGCCCAATTATTACAATCACTATTGCAAGCTCTACAAGGGTAAAACCTTGTGTGAGTTTAGAAGATTTCATATTAACTTATTTTTAATTTATATTAGTATGTTACTACATTACAACTTCTTATGCTAGTTTAAGTCTATAAGTTAAAGATTATTTCATGCTAACTTTTAAACAATTATAAATAATCTAGCTGCAAGTCAGTATTTAAAATGGCAGCAGTTAATTGATATACTTAGAACTAAACATTTTATATTAATAGTTAAATCAAAACAAAGTTTAAGGAACATTGGTTAGGGTTTATTATTTAAGGTGGCTAAACTTGGCGTATTTATTCATATTAGCTTATGAATGAGCTAATATACTTAAACGGCTCTACCGTTTTTAGGGCTGGTATCTAAGTTGATTTCATTGCTCTTTGTATAATCATTTTCGCTTAGCACTATAGATTCTAAATTTAGGCTTGAAAGTTCAGTTTTATCTTTTTCTGTAAATGCCACGTGGTTAAGTTTTGTCTCTTCGTTGTTAGGGTCAAATGTTATATCTTCACCTGCGTTCTGCATCTCAGATAACTTGTTCTCGTCCAAATCAAGAGCGATGGTTGCTAGCCCCTCTGTGAAGGCGAAATCTTCTTAAGGGTATGTTTCTCCATTAAATTTATGTTTGCGTATTAAATCTTTAGTTTCTTCAGAGTGGTTCATACTTATATTTTGTACTCCTCCAATCTGGTCTTCCCGTATTATATGGTATGAGTAACTACTTTCTTTGGTTTAGAGCAGATTAAACCCCTCTTCTTGAAAGTTATCAATTACAAAAAAAGACCCTAGTGATAGCTGTAAAGTTTCATGTTCATCATCACTGTAGCTGTAGTTTCTGTAGCTATGTAAGTTATTATATTTTTCTACAAGGTCAAAGTAATTTTCTAACTCTTCTCCCTTAAGCTCTTTAACAAAAATACCATCTTTATCAACTTCGTAATATTTAGGAGATTCTAAATGTTGATTGGGAATTTCTTTGTATGATGTAATGTTGCCTTTATCATCTTTTGTAATTTCATATTGAGTAAGTATTTCAACTACTTCAGGGAACCCTTCGGGGGCTCTTGTGACTAACCGCTTTAAAGGCTTTTTGCTAAAATCTATTCCCCCTTTAGGGTGTATGTCCCTTCCTATACCCATAAATTACCATATTTTAAATTGCGTACCTTAACAAGGTATCACAAAAACGTTAATAAATAGTTAACCTTTGTATGTTATAATTATGTGGTGGGGGGTGATTAAATATGTCTACAAATGAAGGTGTAATAGAGGATTATAAGAATGAAATAAAAAAGCTTGAAGGTCTTATAGAAGCTTTTTTAGGTAGCGGTGCAATAAGGGCTGCTAGTGAAGGTGTATCTGCAGATCAAGTTATTTTAAACGAAACAGCAAACCCAAATGAAGGTATTAATCACAGGGTGGCTCAAGAGATAACTAGGAGTTGAGAAAATTATGGATAGAGAAGAATTAAATAATTTAATAGAAGATGGCAGTTTAACAGCTGAAAGGTTGCAGGGAATAATAACTGAAATGGGTGTGGAAAATTTCAAAGCAATGGTTTTAGAGCCTACTAAGCCAAAAGAAAGTGATTTGCATGCAGCTAACAGAGGCAATGCAGATGTTAATGTATTATATAAAATGGCATCACAAGATAGGGCGGATTTGTTAGAGTTTGTAGTTAATGAAGCTGAGATAAATATAAGGGATGATTTACCAATAAAAGACACGGATGGTTATTCCATCTTACATGCGGCGGCTTCTAGTCGTTATGGTTCTCGGGCACTAGAATATTTGGCCGTAGAACAAAATGTAGTAGTAACTAAAGATATGATACAAACCTTATTTGAAGTTGTGGGTTTTAATCAGAATACTGAGGCTGCTAATTTTTTAGAGTCTTATTACGGTGGCGAGTTAAAGGCTTTTGAGGTGGCCGGTCTTTTTAATAATGGAAAATTTATAAGTCGAGATGAGCTAGTTAAATTTTCGGAATACTATGTTAGTTCGAGCCTTATATTAACAGGACATGATGAAAAGCATATATCTGTTAAAGAAAATTATGTAATTGATGAAAGTAAGGATATTTATGCCGATAGCTTTAATGCGGAGCACCCAAATGGTTTAGAAGTTCCTTTTCCAAAGGAGGTATCAGGCTATGAAGTTGAAGAAGCTATTTTTGACGACCCTAACATCGCTCATGCAGTAAGGAATTACGCTTTGTATAATGAATATGATATTCCAAGAGGTGGGGTAGATAATATTGCACCTAATGGTGATGCTGAAAATCCAATAAACCTAGATGAAGAACAAAGGTTAGCAGAAATCTTAGAAAGGTCCGGTCTTGAGGTCTTAATAAATGAAGATGGTGCAATGGTAGTAAGGGGTGATATGGATGGTGATGATAAAGAGGAGGAGCTAATTATATCTACACCCACTACGTATAGAGGTGAAATGTCTATCGACGTCAAGAAAACAGGTTTTGAAAAAAAATAAACATTACTTAGTGTGGGTGATATGAATGATTATGGTTTAAATGAAATATGTTATAAAATAATTCCTCCAAAAGATGGTAAATTCTTAACAATTAAAATAGAGATGCCCCCTGCCGAAGATGGTGGCGAGGTTACAATATATTCTTTTCAAATTAACGATATGGGTGGTCGCAATTCTTTTTCCGAAGTCGACCCTGATTACAAAAATAACACTACAAGGTATATAGATGGAGAGCATGTTCCGGTTACATACAGTGAGGAGCACGCTCAAATGTTAGTGGAAAAGTTAAAGATTGTTGCTGTTGTTGCTGAAGAAGCAAAAAGGAAAAACCCTGATATGGAAATCAGTAAACAAATTATTATAGCAAAGCCTAGCTGGGCTACTCATGGCTCACCTGCCGCAGTAATTGAGCATGATTCACTTTTAGTAAAGCATCCTGAGCTTATTGAGAAAAATCTCAATGATAAAATTTTAACTTTGACAGATGAGTTTTTGAAGCATCAGTCAGTAAACCAGATTGCTGCAACAGTTATGCATGAGCTTGGGCATGTTGAAGATAAGTCTATAGAAGCTAGGTTTAGAGAAGAAGGAAAACTGGTGCGCTTGGCGGTAAATAAGGAGCATGTTGACTCTGTGTATGATGAAATCTTCCCTGATAATAAAAAGAACCTTGGGTATTTTAATGATGCGTTAAGAATGCCAGCGAGGCAAGATAGAACCTCAAAAGATAAAGAGGTTAACAAGTTTAATTACATTGTAGGGCAATTAAAAGATGTAAATGATAGGCTTGAAGTTTTTATCGCAAAAATTGAAGATTTGAACATGCTTGATTTTGATTCCCATCATGAGTTTGCCGAGGCAATAAAAGAAAAATATGGTGAGGAAGCTGCAATTGAAATGAATAACTTGTTATATGAATTTAATGATTTGGCATCAAAGGTGCCTAGAAACATTCATGGCGCGCTTCAAGGCTCCAAGGGTAGGTATATTGTTCCTAAAAACCTTGCTGAAGAAGAGATGCAAGAAATTATAGATATAAACATAAGTTTAATTGAAAAGATTGAAGTTTTACAATCTGAGGAATTTAAGTCGACTTTTGATAGTATAAGGTTTTATGATGAGTGCTCCGCAGATTTAAAATCAGGTGAATATATTTATGGTGATGTAAAATATTTTGAAGAAAATTCTTCGCCAGAGGGTGCAGAGCACCCATCTTCAGAAGATAGATATAAATATTTCAAAGCTGAAGCTGAAGAGCGCACTGAAGATTTAGAAGAAAAGTTAACAGAGTTTAATCCAAGTCAAACAGGACCTTTAGTTCTAAGTCAGGCGCAGTATAATGAGCTTGTAGAAATAGGTGGTGACTTGGTAAGAATTAATAATGGTGATGGGGTAGCAAATGATCAGCTATTTTTATATGACCCCGCTACAGGGACTTTAACTCCTAGAGCAGTTCAATTTGTAAATGACTCTGTTGAAGATAAAAGAACTATATTCTAAAGTAATTTAGATGCTAGCGTTATGAATTAATACCAGAAGAAATTGCGTTGGTTGAGGTATCAGTTAAATAAAAAATTAGATTAACCTATTGACAGGTGCGGAAGTGTAAACTATGTACTATACATAACAACTTTATTATGTGGTAGTAAAATGAATGAAAGTTTAAAGTTTGGTCAATATCTTAGGGTTACTAGGGAAGCAAAAAAAATATCGCTTCGCAAGTTTGCTGAAAAGGTTGGTAAAACCCCAACTTACATATCTAAAATTGAGCGTAATGAGCTTGGAACTAAACCATCAGAAGAGCTTGTAAAAAACATTGCAGAAGAGCTTAATTTAGATTTTGATGATTTGATTATTCGTGCAGGCAGAATACCAGAAGAAATACCTAACATCATTAATGAAAGACCCCAACAAATGACTGCTTTGCTTAGAAGTGCACAAAACCTTTCTAATGAAGATTTGCAAAAATTGTTAAACAATATGAGTAAGGGGGTAAAGAAAAGTGATTAATGTTGATTACTTACAGGAAGCCACAATTGAGCAAGAAGCAGAGCATCTGCTTAAATCTTATGAAGCAAAATATGCTAAGGTTCAAGGCTTTCACATTCCCGTTGAAGAAATAGCGGAATTACATCTTGGTTATAGCTTTGAAATTATTGATTTAACCAAAATGTTTGGTGGTGTTGAGGTTAATGGCTTAATTGACTTTGAAAGTAATACAATAATGGTTGATAGCAGCTTAGAGCCAACTGAAAACCCTAATTATATAGGTAGGTATAATTCAACCATAGCTCACGAATGTGGTCACGATGTGCTTCATAAGAACTTGTTATTGGCTCAAAATAATCAAGAAGATATTTTTCAAAAGCCAGAGCCTACAAGGATTTTATGTAAAAAAGCTGATGCAAAAGAAAGTATTGAGTGGCAAGCTGATAATTTTGCTCACTATTTAACTATGCCAAAACACCTTATGTATTTGTTATGGAAAGAGTTATATGGAGATTATAACCCTAAAACTAAAAGTGAGTTTGAAAAGAATTTTAGGCAAGAGGCAATTAATAGACATTCAGAAGATGCTCTAATTGAAATATCCTTGAAAAACATTGCTAGAAAGAAGGTTGGTG
>CAYGRX010000075.1:0-8032 GCA_964352365.1 uncultured Rickettsiales bacterium | reverse complement strand
TTAGATAAATTAAGTGCTGCAAGAGGTGGTGATCTTGGCTATATTTTCCCTGAGGAATATGTAGTTGAATTTGCTGACGTAGTTAAGAAACTTAGCAATAATGAAGTTTCTAAACCTGTTAAAACTCAGTTTGGCTGGCACATTGTTAAACTTGAAGATAAGAGAAAAGCTGAAATTCTTCCGATTGAAGAAGCTGAACCAAGAATTAGAAAACAAATTGGAACTGGCGTTGTAAAACAATTTATTGAAGAACTTTCTAAGGATATTAAAGTTGAGGTGGTAAAATAATTAAACATTTAACCACTTAATTTAATGAATAACCTAAACTTAGCAGATCAAGTTATTGAAAAAGCCCTAAAGAATGGGGCTGATAAGTGTGATGCAATTATTGTAAAATCCGCTGATACATCTAGTTCTGTTAGGTTCGGAAATTTAGAAGGCATAAATAGATCTGAATCTTTAGACATTGGCTTAAGAGTTTTTGTAAAAGCTAGTGATTCGTCTGGCAATGGATATAAAACCGCAATTATATCTACAAATAATTTACTCCCTGAAAACTTAGACAAAACTATTAAATCTGTAATCGATATTGCAAAAATATCGCCTATAGATAAGTCTAATGATTTAGCTAAAGAAGAACAGCTTTGTAAAAAATTTGAAGATTTAGAAATTTTTGACAGTAACCATAATACAACCAGTGAAGAGCTGATTGAATTAGCTAAGCGCGCGGAATCTGCCGCACTAGAAATTAAAGGCATAACGAATTCAGAGGGAGCTGACGCATCTTTTGGAGAAAGTGAATATAATTTCGTTACATCTAACGGCTTCAGCCAAAGCTACAAAACAAGCGGGTTTAGCATTTCCACCTCAGTTATTGGCGGTGAAGGTACAAAGATGGAAACTGATTATGACTTCAGCTTTGCAAGAATTAAAACTGACTTGATGGAACCTGAAAAAATTGGAAGGTCTGCGGCTAATGCAGTTTTAGAAAAGCTCAACCCAAGAAAAGTTTCAACGCAAAGAGTTCCTGTGATTTTTGATAAAAAAGTTTCAAAATCTCTATTAGCAAATTTGGCCGCATCTATTAATGGTGAAACAATTTTCAAAGGAACGATCTTTCTAACAGACTTTATGGATAGGCAAATTTTTGCTAATAACATTAGTATTATTGATGACCCTAAAATTTTAAGAGGTATAGGCAGCCAACCATTTGACGCAGAA
This sequence comes from uncultured Rickettsiales bacterium, assembly GCA_964352365.1. Lineage (GTDB taxonomy): Bacteria > Pseudomonadota > Alphaproteobacteria > Rickettsiales > UBA8987 > CAYGRX01. The sequence goes on along the minus strand of CAYGRX010000075.1, from coordinate 6,811 downwards.
GGATTGGCGAATGAAAAAATACATCTGGTAGAAAATGGTGTACTCAAAAACTGGATTCTTGATTTACGCTCCGCAAAAAAACTTGGACTAGAATCAAACGGTAGAGCGAGCCGTGGTTTAGGCGGTCACCCTCACCCAACTTCTACAAATGTTTATATGGAAAATGGCGAAGTCACTCGCGAGCAGATGATTAGCGAAGTGAAAAACGGCTTATATCTGACTGACTTGTTCGGCATGGGCATCAACACTGTTAATGGCGATTATAGCCAAGGGGCAAATGGCTTCTGGATTGAAAATGGCGAAATTGCATATCCTGTGAGCGAAATAACTATCGCTGGGCATTTACTAGAAATGTTCAAAAATATTGATGCAGCAAATGATCTGGAAATGAGATACTCCAAAAACGCACCAACGCTTCGAATTGCAGAGATGACAATCGCGGGCAGTTAGGGGATTTATCCTGTGCGCCCACCACCTTTAACCTTATGCGCCCCCATACTAGATATGCCACTCACATCATTAGAAGGCCTAACGCCAATTCCATTTTCTACAAAGCTCACCAACTGACGCTTTACCTTCTGAGCCTCGGCATCTACATTGTTATACTTATCAACTAGTAAATTTAATGTATCCCTAGGCGTTGAGCTACTATACCCGCCATCAGGAATCTGATTTGTTCCATCATAAATTCTATCCAGCAACCCTTTAATCGCTATATCAGCACCCTTTTCAATATATACTGAGCTGGCTTTTAAATAACTGGAAACCTCAGAACCTCTAGTATATTCCGTAATCTCCGTGATATCAAAACTAAAGTTTTTCTTGGAACCTTGATTGACTTGTATTATATCATCTTTAAAAGAAGACTCCCTTTGCCTATCAATTGTCCTATCGATTTTCTTCTTAAAGGCTTCTATTAGCCCCTTAGGATCATTAGAATATTTTCTTGCAAGTGAATTCAAAAAATTACTTTCAAGACTTTTTTTCATAGTAATATGATCGCCAATAACTGGAATTGATTTTAGCTTTTCAAGGATAAGATCCTTATTTTCAGATATAAAACTTGTATTTACTTTACTCATATAGTTAGGGAAGTTATTTTATTCAACACTAATATAGTAGTATAAAAACCATAAATTAGATATTAAAAAAACAAAAGTGATATAATGCCGATAAAATTTAAAACTACACATCAATGTGGCAAGGCTCGCTTAGGTGAGATTGAAACTGCACACGGGAAAATTGAAACACCAATTTTTATGCCCGTAGGTACTGCGGCGACTGTGAAGGGTATGATGCCGCAAGATTTGCACGACATCAACGCACAAATTATTTTAGGTAATACATATCATCTAATGCTTCGTCCCACAGCTGAGAGAATTGCTGAACTTGGCGGGTTGCATAAATTCATGAATTGGAACAAGCCAATTTTGACTGATAGCGGAGGCTTTCAAGTGATGAGCCTATCTGGAATTAGAAAAATCACTGAGGAAGGGGTTCGCTTCCAGTCTCATATTGATGGCAGTTACCATATGCTTTCGCCCGAGCGCTCAATTGAAATTCAACATCTGCTCGGCGCGGATATCACAATGATATTTGATGAATGCACCCCCTTCCCTGCAACTCATAAAGTTGCAAAAGACTCTATGGAGCTTTCACTTAGATGGGCGGAGCGAAGCAAAAAAGCATTTAAAGATCGTGATGGCTATGGCTTGTTTGGTATTGTACAGGGCAGTATATATGAAGATTTGCGAGAGAAATCTGCTCGCGAGCTGCAGAATATTGGATATGACGGCATTGCAATTGGCGGCTTGGCAGTTGGCGAAGGGCAAGAAGAAATGTTCCGCGTACTAGATTTTACAGTGCCGCATATCGCAGAAGATAAACCGAGATACTTGATGGGTGTTGGTTATCCGCTAGATTTAATAGGCGCGGTGATGCGCGGCGTTGATATGTTTGACTGCGTAATACCAACGCGAAATGCGCGTAACGGCATGATCTTTACTAAAGATGGCACGATAAATATCAAAAATGCGAAATATGCCAGTGACCCAACACCAATTGACGAAACATCCAACCACCCTGCCCTTCGCGATTACAGCAAGGCATATTTGAACCACTTGGTAAAAACCAATGAGATTCTAGGCTCGATGTTATGCACGCAGATAAATTTGGAGTTTTACCTAAGCTTTATGGCAGATATTAGAAGCCACATAAAAGCTGGTACGCTTGAAGATTTTTATGATGAATGTAAAGAAAAGTTTAATAAGTAAATGTAAGAGTTTTTATTTTTTTATTTAAGCTAACCAATCATCACCCCAACAGGACTGGGATGATGATTAATTAACAGCGATTTAGCTAAACAAAGCGTCACTCGACAACTTTATTTAGCAAGGTTAGCGCGAGCCGCAGCTCAACCTAGCAAACTAGCACCTAACCTTGGTCTAGCTTGCGCTTACCGTCCAAGTAGCTCTCCTTGTCAGAAGACAAGTCGAGGTACTTGGTTTTGAACCGAGACCCCGGATGGGGGTCTCGAAGCAGCCAGAGCATTCCTGGCTTTATCGTGTCAGCGTACCCCCAAGTACCCGTATGGCCTATGGGACGACCTCTGTAAGTCTGGGCAGCAATTTCAAGCAACTCAGGCTTCGGGAGCTCTGCGAGCTGCCGGTTATGCTTACACATAATCCACCTGTCATTGTTGACGAACGGATTATTCATCGCTTCGAATGACACATAAGTCCCGTCCGCGAACAGCACATACGCGCTGTTCGTTAGCCCGTCATTGAAAAACTGCCCTGAGAGCAAAAAAATCCGGTTATCTTTCTCCCAAGCCATTGCTGGCTTCGCTGGGAAAAAATCTTGCCCTTGGAAGATTGCCGTGTCAAGACTCTCCATAGCCTGCACCATCGGCGCAGACCAGCCTTTTTGGGCGGAAAGGCTTGCAGCCGCCAGCAGCACGAGGGCTACGAAAATAAAAATATTTTTCATCATTAAATTTTTTAGAACTACTGACTTAGTGCCAGCAGTTTGATGATGTAAATTTATAGCAGAATCATGAACAATTAGCGTTAGCTGAATTATTTTCGATTCAAAACTTAATTAAAAAGTTTTGTCCTGTATGCATTCATAAAGAAGTTTCAGAGGGATTTGGAACATTAATATTTCATTATTTCCAATAAACTTTATTTGAGTGACTTCTCTAAAAGCAGAATCTTGAATAATTAGAGTTGGCTAAGTTCAGATCAAGCTATTAATTTACAGTTACAATTTTAACACAGAGAAGTTAATAAACAGTTAAGATTTATCTAAAATTTTATTTATTCTTAACCCTGCAACAGCACATTGCGTGTGAAGTGCGGAGTGAAAGTTTGTAATGGCACTATATAAGCACTAACCATCAAATCACTTGACATTTAGTTAATAATTAGTTAAAATTTTAAATAGTATAACAAATATAAGGTATTTATTATGTCAGCAGAAGGCGGTGGCGCAAGTTCAATGTTACAATCACAAATGGCTTCAGAAGGTGGTGGCACATTGGATATGGTACTATGGGGACATCCAGATGATATTAGAAGTCAAATTTTAGGCTGGGGTGATGCTGAGATAGCAGATTTAGGAAATTTTACACCTATGGGTGGTGGATCAGGAAATGGCGGAATGTTTTTAGGATAGATATTATAGAAATTAAATAGTGCAAAAAATGCATTCACCCCCCATGCAAAAATTGCACTTTTATGTAACTAGAGAAAAAAATTAACCAAAAAAGGTCTTTAAAGAAATTTAAAGGCCTTTTTTATTTGCCATAAGCAAAAACCATAGTACACAATAGTTACACATAAGAGCCAATAGCCAATAACTGGCAATAAAACACCTAAACAACAAAAGATTTTTAATTTTATAATAAATTTGGCACAGCTTCGGCTTACTATATCGTGTTATTATATTTGGATTAGAAATGGACGTAAGCTCTTTAGCATATTTAAGACAAAACAGTCTTTTTAGTAGATTAGAAGTTACGGCAAACAATGTTGCCAACGCTGACACATCTGGCTTTAAAGCTGAGCTTTCAGTCTACGGAAAATCTACACCCCTCATCGGCGGCAATCCAAATCCCTCCCCCAACTTAAGGGTTGCCGTCGATCCCTCCCAAGGGAAATTAGAAGCAACATTTCGCCCCTTAGATGTTGCAATTGACGGCGAAGGTTTTTTTGCAGCCGAGTCCCCTCTCGGTCTTAGATATACCAGAGATGGAGCCTTTGCAATTAGCGCCGAAGGAAATTTAGTTACAAAAGACGGATACCCAGTTCAAGGCGATGGCGGAGCAATAAGCTTTTCACCAGAAGATAAACAATTCAAAATTGGTGACAATGGCGAAGTTTACGCACTTACAGACACTGGCCAAGAAATTAGAGGAACAATTGCAGTATTCAAGTTTGATGATCTATCATCATTAGAAAAAGTTGGAAATTCTAATTTCAAATCAAGTTCACAGCCAATAGCAGCAATAGTGAATGAAGACTTTAAAATTGCACAAGGTATGCTTGAGGGCTCAAATGTGAACAGCGTTTTACAACTAACTGAACTAATACAAATTAGTAGGTCTGTTCAGCAAGTTGCTGGAATTATTAAAGACCAACATGAATTACAAAGAAACTCTATTACAAGAATAACAAGTGAGGATTAGGCCGTAAAAGGTTCTAGGAGGATAACATTATGATGAGAGCAGCAATAATTGCAGCAACTGGTATGAGCGCTCAGGAGCTTAACGTTGAGGTTATTTCAAACAACATAGCAAACGTTAATACCACTGGGTATAAAAGAAGAATAGCTGAATTCCAAGATTTATTATATCAAAATACTAATAAATCAGTTGGTACGCAAACAACTTCTGGCGGGGATATTACACCAGTAGGTAACCAAGTTGGCCTTGGTGTTAAAAGTGCCGGCGTTTATATGAATACTGTTCAAGGTACATTATTACAAACTGACAACACATATGATGTTGCGGTTCAAGGCAATGGGTATTTTCAAATTGCAGACTCTAACGGTAATATATTTTATTCAAGAGCAGGTAGATTTCAACCAAATGCAGACGGACTATTAGTTGACCCACAAGGTTTTGAATTAGATCCAGGCATAACAATTCCTGATAATGTTTCAGATGTAACAATCAACCCAGATGGTGAAGTTCTAGCGGTTGTAGATGGACAAACTACAGCAACAAACTTAGGTAGAATAACTTTAGTTAACTTCATTAATGAAAGTGGCTTGAGATCAGAAGGTAATAACGTTTTTAGTGAAACAGAATCTTCTGGAACACCAACAACATCAAACCCTGGCGAAGAGGGCTTCGGCACTTTACAACAAGGCTTTATTGAAGGCTCAAATGTAGATACGGTAAAGGAATTAACAAATTTGATTACAGCACAAAGAGCTTACGAACTGAATTCAAGAATCATCTCAACTGCTGATGAAATGATGAGTGCAGTTAATCAAATAAGATAATTTAAAAATTAATGTTTAGGAGGTAAACATGTTATATTTTTTAGGTAATACAGTTCTGTTAATGGTTTTCTTATTAACGATAGTTGTAGCTAGCGCAGCTTTTGCAACCGAAGAAATTACCCCATTTGAAATTTCTAACTTAAGGGAATCTTTAGAAAAGAAAATATCTCAAAGACTAAATAAGAATGGACTGACCGTTGATGGAGTTAGCTTAAAAAGAACCAATGGTGACAAAAGCTATAATTTATCTCAAGTAGAAAATGTAAGGATGCCATCAAAGTTTAATATAGCGAGCCTAAATATTGATAATTCGAGGAATCTATTTAATGCAGAAATAAAACCTGAAGAAGGTGAATATATTATTCATGCGGAAGGTAAATTCAGCTCAGTTGAGAAAGTTCCTGTTTTATCTAGCAACATTAGAAAAGGTGACATAATAACCCAGAATGATATTGAGTTAAAATATATAAGCAAAGATAGCGTAAAAAACACTACAATTGCTGACATCACTAAAATTATTGGAAAACAAGCAGCTAAAAACTTATCTGCTGGATCAACCGTTGGCTTTAATAACATTATTGACCCAGTTTTAATAAAGAAGAACAAGGCTGTTAATGCAATTTATCGCAATGGAGCAATTGAAGTTAGAACTGTTGTTATAGCACTTGAAGATGGTAAAGAAGGTGACATAATTAAACTTAAAAACCACGAAAGTGGCAAAACTTTCCAAGCTATCGTAGATAAAGATGGCAGTGTTTTAACCAACATTGAAAGGTTTGACGAGCTAGCCTATTCTAATAATTATTAAAATTTAAAGAGCTTATAATGAAAAAACTTTTTACATTAGCCTTATTAAGCATTTCCGTTAATGCCTGCTCTACGGCTCAACTGGACAGACTTGAATGGCTAGGAAAAGAACCACCAATGCAACCTGTACAGCCAAAAGTACAAAATGAGCCAATACAATGGCCAGCATTAAAAGATGAAGAATTTATAACTACAAACAACTCCCTATGGAGCAAAAGATCTAAGCTTTTATTTAAAGATCAGAGAGCATATAAAACTGGAGATATTCTAACTGTCCAAGTTCAAATCAACGATAAGGCAGAGCTAGATAATAGAACAGAAAGAACTAGAACAGAAAGTACAAATGGAGGAGTTTCAAGCTTCTTCGGCTTAGAAGGGAAAATTGCAAGTGCTTTATCACCCGATATTAACCCAGCTAATTTAATTAGCGCATCAGGAAATTTGAATAATACCGGCGAAGGAATTATCGAACGTGAAGAAGCCATCAATACAGTAG
>CAYGRX010000074.1:0-8258 GCA_964352365.1 uncultured Rickettsiales bacterium | reverse complement strand
ATATAAATATATAGCATTAAAACTGTAAGTTAGAAAAATATTATCTACAATTTCCTTGTTTTCTTTATAATGTTCAAAACTAGAAATTTTAGGATGGTTCAGGAGTATTTTTTTATTGATTCATCAATTTGTTCCATTCAAGAAGTTGGTGCCATTGTTAATGGCATTAACCTTTTCTTAATCTTTTAAGGCTATAATTAGAATATGATTATACTTTATAAGGTTGGAGCGCTTGGAAAATTTTCAAAAAATATCAGAGAAGTTAGTAAACTTCATTGCGAAAAACCCTGAATTAGACAGTGTATTTGTTGAGCATTTTCACAAAAACCTTTCTTATGCGGCTATATCATTTGAGAGCCTTATTGCGGATTCAAAGCTTGAAGAAAAAGATTTTAATAAAATCAGTGAATTGCCAATACAGCAAATATTAGACTTAATTGATAAGGCGGAGGCGTTAAATATTAATACTGATCAGTTAATTGAAATTCGAGATAGCCTTCAAGATTGGCAAAATTATGCTAATAAAAAAAACCACACATCCTTAGGTGATGAAGAATTTAAGGGTAAATTAATTGATGCTACAGTTGGTTATCGGGAAGTTTTATATTCACGAAATAAAAATATATCAACTTCACCAATTGCTACATTTATGGATGCTTCGTCTAGAGGTAATGAAGCTGCCCTAGAAATTGCACAAGGTATTGAAACTATATTTTCACCACCATCATTTTTTGTTAATTCTTTTGACGATATATATCATATTGAAAATGGTAGACCTCAATTTTTTCCTGTGGAACATTATCATGATGATATTTATAACTTACTTTCGTTCAAGCCTGAGTCACAAAGTTCTTCACTAAAAATGGTATTAGAAGAAATCTCCCCGCGAGCTTTAGAGCTTTACCAAGATTCTGGTGTTTCAAATGAATTAGTTCAAGAAGTATATGATAGCTATGTGAAGCGAATGAATGATTTGCAGCTTAATTCCTTGGCAGATCCAAATATAAAAAGAGTTTTAGATGAGGATACTCCACAATACTTTTACATGGTTTCTCCTGATGAGTATATTTTTGGCGGAGATTATGGATTTGAGAGGGATATTGTAGAAGGTATCACTCATTTAAAAATAAAAAATACAATTGAGGCATCAGGTGGAACGGTAATATATGTTAATGGTTATTCCCAGCACAATGGTTCAAATGAAAGATGGTCTCGTGATACTGGGCTTCCATTGATTAGTGTTGATGATCAGACCATTTTTTTGCCTACGCATAATAGGCATTTTGACACAAGAAATGGCGGCTATAATATTCAGGCTCAAGCTCAAGAAAATATATCTAGAGTGCTAAGTTCAATAGATTTTATACCATTAAGCAATAGTAATATAGAAGGTGGTGATGCTTCATATCACCCTCAGCTTAACACTTTGTTCATAGCTACTAGGGTTTATGATTCTGAGAATTTTGATGACTTAATTATTGATGGGGTAAAAGAAGCTGGTCTTGATACTAAAGTTTTTACTCTTGAGGTTCAAGAGCCCTATGGGAAAACTTTTTATCACCTAGATACTTTTATGAATACTCTTCCTACTGGAGAGATAGTAATTTACCCAGATGTTTTAAAAAAAGAATCCTATGAAGCTTTGAAAGGTTTTGTTGGTGAGGGCAATATAATAGAAATTAGTTATAGCGAAGCGAGGCATTTTGCTACAAATTATATCGCTGTTGGCAATAATATTATTATGCCTTCTATTCCTTATGAGGAACAAAGCAAGATGATTTTAGATATTGAATCTTTAGGCTACAATGTAATTCAAATAGAAAATGCTATAGATCGTGGAAATGGCTCAATTCATTGTAATGTATTAGATTTAACTTTAAACCCAATAACCGCAAAGCAAATTGAGCTTCAAAGAGAAGCGGAGCTAACAAATAATATAAATTCAGGGCTATTTACAGAAGATGAGCTTTCCCTTCTTAAAAATATACAACTTACTTTAAATGCTGGCCAAGTTGATTTGAAGGGTGGCACTTATGAACAGCTTCAAGATATTATCGAGTTAATGAAGGGGACAGGTAGTCAAATAGCTACAGAAGAATTTAGCAAAAATATAAATCAGTTCATTGATTCTTTGCCAGAAACTACATCAGATAAAGTTCGAGACTTTTTTAGAAGGTAAGATATGACTTGATATTTTTTAGTTATAATAATTTTTAATAAAAAGGTTTAATAGCGATGAAAAGTTCGAAACTATCAGATATGAAGAAATTACTAAAATCTGCACTTGTAGATTATTATAGTAGCGGAAAGTCTGAAGAAAAAAAACATGCGTTAATGGTTGCTATATATGATTATGTTAATGATGTAGACTGGCAAAAATTAAAAAATTTTGATGAGGTGATATTTGAAAATGCCAAACAATCTATTATTGATTACGCATTTAAAGCTTTAGATAGAGATATTGAGATTGGCGATATCTCTTATTTTAATACAATAATTTTTAATAAGTATAACAGCTCTTACAAAACTACTTTAAAGATAGATGGTAAGGAGCAAGTTGAAAATTATAAAAATTCTAACATAGAACCTAGGCTTCCAATTAAATCAATATCTAAACAAAATTTAGATGCTAATAGGTCAAAAAAACTACAACCTCAATATTTGGGTGATGAAGAGATTGGGGTTCTAAAATTTTTAGCAGAACAAGCTAGTTGGAAGCCTAGGCAACAAAGTGTTTTTGAATTAAGGTTTCTAGAAGGGCAAGAATATGATGAAATCTCAATAAATCTAGGAATACCTAGTGGTACAGTGAGGTCTGATGTTTCAATTGTTAAAGGAAAACTTAAGGAAGTTGCTTCTGGATATGGCGAAACCGCAATAATTGAGGATAGAGAATTTTTATTATCAGATTTAATTGAATCTCTGTATCTATTTGAGGGTAAAAGTGGTTATATTGGGCGTGGCTAGATGCAGGATAGTAATATATTCTGTATAGTATAATTTTAAATTAAAGGTCTTTAAAATCTGCTTTTTCTCTAAGCTCCCTTGTTCTTTTTGCTAGAATCAAAATTGCTGGAACAAAGAAAATTATTTCTAAAAGTTTAAGAATTTCCATGTTTATAAGAAAGGATTTGGTAGAGATTTGGTATACTATCAAAACTTGTGTTACCACCCATAAATATGTCAAAATTCTAACCATAAATAACAACCCCAAATTAAATTAATGCAATATGTAACTAAGATTTTAATGTTATAAAGGTGTAATTTGTAGTTAAGTAAAATTAAAAGCGAATAATCAGGCTGGATTGATTTTATATGGTGTTATTGTGATTTAAATGCACCCTATAAAACAACTGTGCGCCCTCTTAATAATTAATTTGCAAATTAACCTGTCTAAGGGAGTCCAGCATTTCAAAGTTTTAAATAATATATTTATAATCTAACTTTAAAAGTAGAGCCATTAGAATCGCTATTATCTAGCCAGATTTTACCTTGATGAAGTTCAGTAATTTTTTTGCAAATTGCCAGTCCCAGACCATCTCCATTGAAGGCCTCTTTGTGGTTCAGCTTTTTAAATATCCTAAAAATCTCGTCCTTATGGCAGTCATTAATTCCACCGATGCCATTATCTTTTATAGATAATGTTAAGTGTTTTTTGTTTTTTTCTACCTTAATGTTAATTTTTGGAACAGCCCCCTCAGCTTGAAACTTTACCGAATTATCTATTAGTTTGGAAACTAATAACATAATCTGTTTTCTGCTGGCGAATATCTCAATATCATCAGCGCATGAGATGCTAATATATTCTTTATATTCTTTTGTAGCTTCTTCAATTAAGTGTTTGAAATTGAAGTTTGTTTTGCATTCTGGCCTAGTGCTAAGCCTTGAATATTCTAATAGCCCAGCAAGCATTGACTGAACTTCTTCAACTGATTCGCTGATATAGTCGGCGTAGGTTTTTTCTCTTTCATTTAGTCTGCCATCATCATTAAGATTTTGCATTAATATGCCAGTAAACTCCTTTATATGCCTAAATGGTGCATTAAGATCATGGGATATTATATATATTAGCTCTTCTAGCTCTTTATTACTTTCTTTGGTCACTATGTTACCCCTCATCTGGCAGTACGACTACAGAAAACCAAAAATTTTCTATCGCATTTACTACCTCAATAAATTTAAGCAGGTTTACTGGCTTGATAATATAGCTGTTAGCATGCAATTTGTATGATTTGGCAATATCTTGCTCCGCATCTGAGGAGGTTAATATAACTATTGGTTTTTTCTTAAGATTTTCATCATTTTTAATTTCTTGTAAAACTTGTCTACCATCTTTCTTTGGTAAATTAAGATCAAGTAATATAATATCTGGAGAAATGAAATTAGCATATTCACCTTCCTTTTTTAGCATTTGCATAGCTATTTCGCCGTCCTTGGCAACGTGAATATTATTTTTAATTTTTGCTTTAAGAAAAGCCTCTTCAGTTAGCATAACATCACCAGGGTTATCCTCAACTAAAAGTATCTCTATTGGTTTTAATTCTGTGTCTTTGGCTTTCATGCTAATCTCCTAGCTTTTTATAATTTTTGGATACGTAAAATAAAAAATAGTCCCTTTGTCAATTTTGGACTCAACCCATATAGTCCCGCCTTCATTTTCAACTATTTTCTTGCAGATAGCTAATCCTATGCCCGTGCCAGCATAGTCAAATCTATTATGTAACCTTCTGAATGGTTCGAATATTTGTCTAGTATATTCGTCTTTTATGCCTATGCCATTATCAGATATGGAAAACAGCCAGAAGCTTGGATCTTTGCCGTAATCCTCGCATTTAACAGTAATTTTTGGCAGTTTTTCAGGGGCTTGATATTTTAGTGCGTTGCCTATTAAATTTTGCAGTAACCTTGAGAACCTCATCTCATTTCCTTGTATTTTTGGCATTTTTGATACTGTAATTTTTGCCTGAGTTGTTTCAATTATATTTTTAAAGTTTTTCAGAACTTTATTTAGAATAATTTTAACGTCAAATTTGCTATATTTCTTTTCCTCTTCTCCTAGTTTTGAATATTCCAGAATATCGGATACTAGGGACTGCATATGCGCAGCGCCATCCTTTACAAAGCCAAACATTTTTTGCTGCTTTTCGTTTAGTTTGCCTTCTAGCTCCATCCCTAAAAGTTCAGAATAATTGAATACCATTCTTAATGGCTCTTGTAAGTCGTGCGATGCTATATATGCAAAGCGCTCTAAATCTGCATTGGATTCAACAAGTTTTTTTATTAGATTTTCACGCTCAGTAATATCTCGGATAATACCATTAAACTTTCTTTTGCCGGAAACTTCTATCTCGCTGATAGATAAATCTATGGGAAAAACATTTCCATCTTTGCGCTTTGCTTTCACCTCTCGTCCAGAGCCTATGATTTTTTTCTCAGCAGTATCTTTATAATTTTTGATATAGTCATCGTGGTTAGAGTGGTATGGTTCTGGCATAAGAATTTTAATATTTTTGCCGATTAATTCTTCTGATGTATAGCCGAATATTTTTTCACAAGCGGGATTAAATTTTTCTATATTGCCCATTTCATCAATTGTAATTAAGCCATCAACCGCGTTATTAATGGTGGCGCTTAACTGTCTTTCACTATCTTGCAGGGTTAATATGATATTATAATATAAAGCTCTGCAAAGAGCGCCTATTTCATTTTGTTCGTCTAGGGGAAGTTTTGAAAGGGAATCAAAGTCTTTATAGTCATTAATTATATGAGTAATCCTCAATAACGGTGCGGTTAATTTATTGGAAAAGTATAAAACCAGCGCTGATAATAAAAATAATAAAGAGATACCTATTGCCGCAATATTCCCTTTTAACTGATTGGATTCTTCAAATATTTCCGATTGCAGTTTTCTGATTATAATTCCTACGTAAGTATTTTTGTTATGGTTAGTAATAAATAATTTTACAAAATACGTTACATGAGTGTCTTCTGTAATAAGCTCCTCATCATTATTGGAGCTTAGAAAGTTTGTAATAAATGTTGGTGGTGTATAGTCATTAAATTTATGAAAATCAAAACTGCCGATTTCTCCTTCTTTATTATATTCAACAAAGTCACGGTTATTATTAATTACAAAAATATTTTTATCGGATTTGATGCCCGCGATAGAATTGCTTAATAATTCTCTGTAGTCCGCGTTGATGACTACCATGCCGAACCTCTCACCATCTTCTGAAAAAACTGGAGTTACAATACGTATTGTTGGGGTAAGGTTACCTTCTATTTCTCCGAATTCCTTATTATAAGTTACTTCAGAGAAATAGAATTCTCCATCTTTCAAATTTAGCCCTTCTTTAAAATAAGTTTCTTGTGATTTTTGCTGTAACCCACTTTCAGGTACTACCTGTATTACTTCGTGATTTTTATTGACTCGAACTATCTCTCTGCCATCATTTTCAATTCCTATATAACGCATCTGTGTATAGGGTCTTACTTTCATCAAGGAGGAGAATATTGTTTCAAGTCGGGCGCGCCACAGCATATATGTAGAGCTGTTATCAACTGGGTCAATGCTATTACTACTTTTTGTGCGTGCAATTCCTAAAATAGGGGGGGTGTTTGCAATTACGAACACGTCATTTTTCATTTTATCATAGCTATCTTTAAACTTAAGAGTGAGTAAACGAGTTTCCTCTGCTAAGTTTGATATGGAAGTATTTAAGGTGAGTTGGCTTACTTTTATATAGGCGAAGCCAGCGATAGAAACATATACAAGAATTACTGTAGTAAGGGTGAGCAAGATAATCTTGTTCCGTAATGAACTTTTGGCAGAAATATTTTCCATAAAACTACTGAGATTTCCTCAGGCTATTTTGGTAAACCAAAATTTCAACGGCTTTAGAGAGTAGGTTTTTATCCAGTTCATTTTTTTCAAAATATAGAAATGCTCCGCTTGAAAGGCATTTCTTGAGCAATTCTTTACTGCCAAATGATGTGATGAATATTATAGGGGTATTAAGTTTTCCTAATTCCTCAAATTCTTTTAATATCTCGAGCCCATCCATGTTATCATTAAGATTGTAATCAAGAATTGTGCAATCAGGGCTTCCATTTAAATAATAATGCATGCCGCTACTTGAATTCTCAGCTTCTACAAAACTATACTTATAATTGAAATTTTCGCTGGATAAATAGCTTTTTATAAGCTCCCTATCTTTCTTGCTGTCCTCTATTATAAGTAGTTTTTTATTCATGCCTTACAAAGATACATTACCTGTGGTTGAAAATATATTATTAAATCATTTTTGTAAACTGAAAAATGAGTAAGGTGAAAAGCGGGTATACAGCTATTTTCTATGATCATATGAATATACTTAGATAATTTATTTAAAAATCAATAATCACATTAGCTTGTTTTTATTTGAGCAATTAGCTTCGGTAATATTAAAAAATTGCTTTTTGCAAAAGCTCAAATTATCTTCGCTTGGTTCAACCTAAAGTAAATAGCTAGCAATGAAAAATGCTAAAAATAATATAAATATTATTGGTGGTGCTTTTTGTATCCTAATTTCCTTAACTGTAATTTACGGCTGGTTTGTTGGTAATACCACTTTAATTCAAATATATAAAAACTTCTCCCCAATGCAATTTAACACCGCATTGGGATTTTTGTTTTTAGGTTTTGGTTTGGTGTTTTGTAGTTTTGAAAAAAGGTTTTTAACCCAATTGGCGGGGGTTTTTGTTGCTATGTTAGGGGGCTTAACCTTGTTGCAATATTTATTTGGCTTAGAGCTTGGCCTTGATAACTTATTTATAGATGGCTCATCTGTAACAACTAATGTTACGCATATAGGTAGAATGGCTCCAAATACGGCCATTTGCTTTTTAATGTCTGGTTTAGGTTTAGCTTTTTATAGGTTTAATTCAATATCATTCTCCATGATATTTTCAGTTCTGATACTGTCTTTATTTTCTGTTTTTGCTTATGCTATATTGAATCCTGAATCCCAATCATACTTATCTCTAACTAGAATGGCGGTTCATACAACTGTTTGTTTTTTAGTTTTTTCTATATCGGCAATAGTATTATTGAGGCTGGGGAAAGAGGTAAGCCTTTGGAAACTATCACCCTATATATCATTCCTCGCATTATTTTTTATGTCAATTTACGTTTGGCATACTGAAAATGAATATATTCAGGAGAGATATGAAGAGGAGTTTGCAACTGTAATAAATGAAAAGAAAATAACAATTAGAAC
>CAYGRX010000073.1:0-8344 GCA_964352365.1 uncultured Rickettsiales bacterium | reverse complement strand
TTTGCTGGCTGCTACATCTTCAAACTTACTTTTTTTCAGGCTATCTCTAACTTCATTAGCTTCTTTCTCAGTTTTTACCAAAATATGTTTTACTTTATATTGATCTGAATTTTTTGCTTTCGAAACTAAGTCTTCGTAAATTTCTTTAACCTTTTCATCGCTTATTCCTTTTGTAGCGATGGATTCAAGAAATTTTTCCTTATAAATATTTTCTACAAGGTCATTAATTCTATTTTGGAGGTTAGTATCTAAGTGAATACCTTCATCGTAAGCTTTTTGAAGAACTTTTCTTTGTACTGCAACTTCAGTTGCAATTGCTGTGATTTGTTCATCTGTAAGGGTGGCTGTATCAATTTTTTCAGCTTGTGCTCCCATTACAAAATTTAAACGCTCTTTAATTTCTTGCTCTTTAACTGGTTCGCCATCAACTGTTGCAAGTACTTTACCAGAATAGCTCCTTTCAACAATTCCATTAGTTGCGTTATCTTCAACATTCTCAACTTTTCCAATATTATCTAAATTAGTGAATAGAACACCCGCTAAAATTAAAGATATAACTGCTAAAACTACTATAATAACGTTTTTCATATTTTTCCTTTATTCTCTTTGTTGCATTGCCATAAGCTTTGCGTATATTAACTATATTAAACGCTGTATCAAGTGGTAAATTGTAAAATTAATTAATAGTATCCATGGAAGATTTATTTTCATTAATAGAAAAAAAGAAGTCAGAAATAGCTAAAAAAACAGGTGTATCTGAATTAGCGAAGAATGCTTCAAATAAACCAAAGGCATCTGATGTTGATGATAAGCCAAGCAAAAAAAAGGTTAGTGAGTCAGAAGTTAGATCTCCAATTTTGCCATCTAATGGAGATTATGATGCAAAGGATATTGAAGTTCTTGAAGGGCTTGAGGCGGTTCGTCTACGTCCAGGTATGTATATTGGCGGAACTGACGATAATGCACTTCATCACCTTGCCTCTGAGGTTTTAGATAACTCAATGGATGAGGCAGTTGCAGGCCATGCGAACCTTATTTCTATGACATTGCATGCTGATAACCTGCTGGAAATTGCTGATAATGGCCGAGGTATACCAATTGATGATCACCCGAAATTCCCTGGTAAATCAGCATTAGAGGTTATTCTAACAACTCTTCACTCTGGTGGTAAATTTAACAATAAAGCCTATAACACATCAGGTGGCTTGCATGGTGTTGGTAGCTCTGTTGTTAATGCGCTTTCTGAATTTATGGTTGTTGAAGTTACTAGAGATAAAAAAACTTACTCCCAAGAATACTCACGTGGATTGCCTAAAACTAAACTTGAAGTTATCAATGATAATGCAAGAGGAAAGGGGACTAAAATTACATTCCGCCCTGATGAAGAAATTTTTGGTAATAGAAAATTTAAAGCCGCAAGACTCTATAACTTAGCGAAATCAAAGGCTTACTTATATAGTGGTATGAAGATTAACTGGGCTTGTGATGAGTCCTTAGTTGAGGGAACTGATATTCCAGTTAAAGAGCAAATCTTTTTCGAGAATGGAATTAGAGACTTTCTATCTGATGTTACTAAAAAAGAGCCAACTATAGGTGAGGGGCAGTTTTTTGGTGGTGCAAACATTCCGAATAACAGGGGTAACTTAGACTGGGCTGTTGTGTTTATGGAAATTGCAGATGGTAAGTCTTATTCCTTCTGTAATACAGTTCCAACTCCGCAAGGTGGAACGCATGAAACAGGTTTTAAAACCGCGATGGTGAAAGCTGTTAAGGAATATGCTGATAAGTCAGGTAATAAAAAAGCTGAAAAAATATCAACTGATGATATTGCAAATTCAATGACTTTTGTTTTGTCTATATTTTATCCTGAGCCACAATTTCAGGGGCAAACAAAGGATAAATTAGTTTCAAATGGTGTTGCTAAGCTCGTTGAAACCGCAGTTCGTGACGCGATAGATAATATTTTTGCATCGGATAAAGAGCTTGCTAACTCTGTTATAGAATTAATACTGCGCAGAACTGAAGAGCGCTTAAACCGTAAAATTAAAAAAGAAACGCAACGTAAAACAGTTACATCAAAACTTCGTCTTCCAGGTAAATTGGCGGATTGTAGCTCTACAGATACTGATAAAACTGAAATATTCTTTGTGGATGGGGATTCAGCAGGTGGTTCAGCTAAACAAGCTCGTAACCGTAACACTCAGGCGATATTACCTATTCGTGGTAAAATTTTGAATGTTGCTAGTGCAACTCGCGATAAAATTTTCGCCAATCAAGAAATCAAAGACATGATTATTGCTTTTGGTTGCGGAACTGGTTCATCATTTAAAGAGCAAGATTTGCGTTATGGCAAAATTGTAATTATGACTGATGCTGATGTTGATGGAGCCCACATTGCAAGTTTGCTTATGACATTCTTCTATCAAGAGATGCGCGGTCTTATTGAAGCGGGGAGGCTATATTTAGCTCGCCCTCCACTTTACCGTTTGAAATCTGGTGACAAAACTTTTTATGCGGATACAGATCAGGAAAGAATTGATATGACTGAAAAACTATCTCGTGGTGGCACTAGAAAGGTTGAAGTTGGTCGTTTTAAAGGTTTAGGTGAGATGACACCGCCACAACTTAAAGAAACAACTATGAACCCTGAATCGCGTTCACTTCTTCGTGTTGAGTTGGAAGATGACCCTGAAATTTCAAGAGTTACAGTGGATGACCTTATGGGGAAAAGCCCTGAGAAACGCTTTAAATTCATTCAAGCTAATACCGAGCTGATCGAAAATCTCTCTGATAGCTTGGATGTTTAACAAGTTTAACTTAGTTTTTTATTTAAACTTAAAGGGATCTATCAGATCCGCGGTAATAATTGTTTAATTCATCTAAGCTTTGATCAAGATCTAAATTTTTATCCCTATGGATATTTAAGTCTTTTAAACTTATCGAAACTTCTCTAACTTGGGTAGATGTAACCATTGATATTAATGAATCATTACTAAATCTAGGGGCTTCATCTGGGTTGTAAATTCCCATTCCAGATTGTAAATACTGATCTAGATTATCCTCCCCCCTTCTGAAAATTTGGTCAATTTTCTGGCCTAAAAACTTAGATAACCCTTTGTTAGTTATAACTTCATACATAGCTGCAAGGCCTGATTTTTCTAATAAATGTATAGCCTTGCCACCTTTCTTGAGTAAATTAGCGCCTGCAGCCATAATTTCATCACGGTGCCCAACTTCGTACATATGCTTCAAGCCGTGGTTCAAAACGTTGGACGTAATTACATAATTGACTTTTGACCCTTCTTTTAGGGAGGTGCTAATTGTTAATGGCTGAGTTTTATTATCTGGGCTATAATCTAGACTTTTTCCAAACATGCCTAACAGAGTTTTAATTTTTTCTGCTTTTAAACCTTTTCCGAATAATAGCTCTGCGCCATTAAGGTGTTCTTTAGCGTCTTCTGGACTTCTAAAATCATGCGAGGGACTAAAACCTACGCATGCAACTGATAAATTTTTAAAAGGCTGGATTTTAGATTTTTTTAATATACTCATTACCTCATCACCACAACTTTGATCATAAAGCATTTTGAACAGGGAAGAAATAATAGGGTTGCCTTTCTCTAGTGGGGTTAAAGGTGTCCCGACTGCATCATTCATAGCCCAATACATACCATATGCATCAGAGCTTAATAGCCCAGTTTTAGGAGGGGGTTTTAGTCCAGTATAAGATCTAAGAAAACTAATATTTAAATTATTTTTATCTAAACTATTTACCTTATCTAGTATTTCTTTCTTCGATCCACTATCATCAGTTTGTAATATCGCATATGTAAGTGCCCCAAAAATTTGACCTAATGAGTCCTCTTTATTTTTTGAAATCTGAATAAATTTTCTTGTAATATCCTCCCATTCTCTAGGGTGACTTTGACTAAGCTTAATTTTAAAATCTTTTATGCTCATATCTAATGCTTTTAATGTATTTTCTATATTAACTTAAAAATCTTAACAAAAGGTTAATGGAGCAAAATTACTTCTTTCTCTCTGCTGCTAAATCTTTGCCGTTAAATAGGTCTATAGCATTCTGCATGTTTTTGGAAGCTTCAGAAATTCTCTCTCTAAATGAGTTAAGCAGCGTTTCATTAGCTGTGCCTATTTTTAAACTGCTCTTTGATTCATTAGAGTTAACTTCTAAAGCATAATCAATATAGCTTACTACCCCCTCAGTAAGAAGTTGTATCGTGGAAAGATGATGTCTTTTTCCAGAATCTTGAGCATTCATATTACTTAACAATTTTTTTAAAGCTATTTCCACTACATCCTTAGTGCTCATAATGGCTCTACACTTATCAACTTCTTTTGCCAACTCTGATACATTTGCTGCACTAATACTAGCACGAAAATCGGTAGATCTATTATTTGAATTTGGTTTAAGGGGGTTGAAATTTATTTTTGATGAGCCTTCTAATCTAGAGTTTAAACCAGGGGAGAAATCATTAGCTAAATTAGTTATTTCTCTACGTAGACTTCTTAAGTCTATAAAAGCAGAAGAAATGTAAGCTGATGCCACTAAATCTCTTGTGGCTACTTCCGCATTGTAAAATTCAGTAGCGGTAGATATTACCTTTTTAAATACAGATTTGTTATCCTTTCCTTCCTTAGGCATTTTAAATTCTAATTTATTTATAGAGGATTTGGGGTCATTGCATGTGACGTCTATGCTATTACTATCTATGCTATTACTATCTTCAAAGAAGGGAATATTAGTGATTTCTTTATTACCTCTATAAATATGGTAGCTAATTTCTGGCCTAAAGGAACCTAAATATTGCTGTGATTGAATCATGATATCTTTCTTACTCATTACTTCGTCTCCGTTAATTTTAGTAGGATATTGCAAAATTCATGTGATATATCTTTTTTTACTACAAGAGCTTTTGTAGCTTTAGCAAAGTTTTTTCTTTCAATATTATCCATATTTCCTGAAACGGTGATGCTTCGTATAGCATCATCTTCATTAGGGCTGGTGCATTGAATGCTACCATCATCTAGGCGTTTTATATATTCCGAATTGGTGTTTTCCATAAACTTTTCCCCCTAAAGTAAAATGCATGAAAATCTAATATAACATGAAAATCTTAACAAAAGGTTAACGCCACAAAATTATCTGTAACTTAATTAAAATATCTACGAATACTTAGCTAGATATAAATTGGCTTGTTTTAAGCTACTTTTGATATATAAATTTAATGCAAAAAATTTAGGTGGTTAGGTGACTTTAAATTGTAAAATTGATGAAGATATTAATGAGTCGCAAACGGCCATTTCTTGTGTGCAAGATAACCTAGATGAGATGACAAAATTTATCTCTGGAACTTCTGATATTCAATATTCAAAAAAATATGGCGATATTTCTTCTATAGGTGCTCACATTAGGCATATTATTGATTTTTATAATTTATTTTTGAGGTCTGTTGATTCTGGCCTTCTTGATTATGATGATAGAACTAGAAATAGACTTATTGAGGTTAATAAAGATGAGGCCTTGAAGATATTGGGAAAAATATCCAATAAATTTGCTAATTTTGAAAACTTTGACCTTTCAAAAAAACTTATTGTAAAGGAAGCCATTAATAAAAATGTTGTTGCAGAGGCATCATCAACTTACGCTAGGGAGTTGATATTTTTAGTTTCACATACTGTTCATCACCTTGGTATAATAAAAACAATTCTATCCTTAACAGGTGCTAATGTTTGTGATAACTTTGGCAAGGCAGCTTCTACAATTATATATGAAAGTGCCAGCTAATTTTATTTAGGCAAAATATATATGTGCAGCATTACAATTATCAATGTTGAAGATGGTAGGATCATGGTTACTATGAACCGTGATGAATCTATTTCTAGAGCAATTGAACTTCCTCCACTTAGAGATGGGGAGTTAATATATCCCAAAGACTCTAAGGCAAATGGAACTTGGTTTGCGGCAAGCCTAAAAAATGGTAATATTGCCTGTTTAATGAATCGGTATGACATCCCACATTCTGATACTAAAAAGAGTAGGGGGCATATTGCGATTGATGCACTAAGCCAAGAAAACTTCACAATTGATAGCTTAAATCTTGCTGATTACAATCCTTTTACTTTAGTTATAATAGGTATTAAAATTGAGAAGTATGATTATGACGGGGAAAATTTATCCACTAGTAATTTTGATATAAGTAATGATGGTATATTTTTTACATCCTCATCTTATAAATGGAATGAAGTTCTAGCTTATCGGGACGAGCGCTTTGTGAAGTGGCAGGCAAATAAGGGCTATAGGGGGACAATCCCTAAAATCCACCTTGATCAACCTCAAGATAAAGAGCAATATTCGGTGTTGATGAAAAGAGATGAGTCAGTCACAAAAAGTATAGTTCAAGCTATTTTCGATCCTGAAAAAAATGATATGGAAATTAATTATTTTTATGACCCTAACACTTGCTTTAAAAAGAAGTCATATCACTATGAGCTTATATCGTAGCTTTTTGAAGTTTTTAGATATCCAAAATATTCACGAACGAATTTCCAAAAATCATAGTTATATAGCTTGCTGACCTTGCATTTATTGGCAATTCTAAAAACAATAAGCCATTGTTTAAAAAGAGTTTTGTAGGCTTCAACTAAGCTAATATCTTTGTCGTAAATATGAGTTGCTTCCGCGCCACTACCATTTAGCTCAATAATTTTAAAGTTTTTCCCTTTCTTTAAATCATCAAAATCATCAAATTTAATATCATATCTACCAATGTTAAAGCCGTTTAATTTTTGCGATATCTTATCAAATACAGACACTAATTCATCGGTTTTATATTCTGCACCATTAGCAAAAATACAGCCTTGAGAATGGTTGCCAGCATTTACAAGCCTTAGCTCTTGCCCCTTGCTTAAAACTCTTTCAATTTCCTCTTTTCCGCCAACTCTATCAAAATAAGTTTTTGCAATATATCTTGCCCTCTTGTCAGAAAGAATAAGGTTTTTAATGCTGCTTTTTCCATCGCCAATAATTTTAGGAAACTGTTTAATGGTTATAGAGTAAATATCTGGTTTACCTGTTTTTGGAGAATAATAGAAAAATATTCCCGCTTCATTTTTATAGTCACAATATTCTTGAGCGATAAAATCATAATCAGCATTTCTAATGTAATTTTTTATATCTAACTTACTTTTCATTAGTTTTACAGCTTTGCCTCTTTGTCCCGTTTCAGGCTTTAAAACTATTGGGTATTTTAAGTTGTTATATTCAATAAAACTTTCGATTTTTTCAAATCTCAATTTATTGCTTAGGTTCTTATCAATCTTTTCAGTTTTTAAATATGATGTTGAGTTCTTGGAAAATAATTTTTGTATCTCGGACTTCTTCTCACCAATAAAACCGCCATATTCAATTGCAGGGTTGGCATAAATTGGCAGTAGCAAATCTCTAAATCTAAACCCTAGTAAAAAATACCAAACTATAACTGGGCTATAAAAAAACCATGCTGGCCAAAATTCGAAATATTTGTATTTAGCAATATTATAGTAAAAACTTTTTGCACCATATCCATAAAATATTTTGTAAGTTGTTACACTTAAAACTATCATCATTAAAATTATGGGCGCTATCAAAAATTTATTTTCGCCTATAAAGGAAAGTATAATTGTTCCAAAAAGCTCGACTAGAGTTAATAATGTTATTGCGGAAATTGTTTTTGCTAATAAAAATAATCTGAAGTCATAGGCGGAAATCCCTGCTGCAAAAATGCTTGGAGAGCGTAGACCAGGGGTGAACCTAGTCATCATTAAAAACATAAAGCCTTGTTTATTATATATTTTTGCTTTTTTTCTTAGGATCTTTAAATCTAAAAATAATAGCCTATCCCTTTTTCTTCCAAAGAATCTACCGATGAAATAAATTAGGATATCCCCTAGAATAAACCCGCCAATAATTCCTGAATAAAAAACCGTTTTTGAAATGACACCAGCAAAATAAGCGCTGGCTGATACAATTGTTGTTACGTCTTCTGATACAAAGCTAGATAAGATTATAGTTAAGATTTGATTGATTGGGTCAAGCCCCATTATCTGTTGGATTATTTCATCCATTTTTTATTCGCCAATTTCTAAATTGGTCTTTATCAAGGCTTCTCTGATAAGTTCAATAGATTTATCTGCCTGTACCTTCTCTAATTGTTCAAGTTCCTTAAGCTTTTTCTTCATTGTTGCCTTAGAGCTTCTATCAGTAATGCTATTTATGTAAGCTTCTAAAATTGTATAATCTTGTTCTGAATGCCAAAATTTAAAAACAATATTCCTTATAGTTTTG
>CAYGRX010000072.1:0-8539 GCA_964352365.1 uncultured Rickettsiales bacterium | reverse complement strand
CTTTGTACCTGTATATTTTCATAAGTTTGTTTAAGTTTAGGATTCATTGAGGAAGCAGGTTTTATACTTGCTTCCTTTTTGTATTTTTACCAAAACGTTTTTCAATGAGAATCCCTGAGCCTTCCGAATTTCTGGTCTTACCCATAAAAGACTTAGACCTAATTGCTGTTTTCAGAGGTTCAGATGTATCAAGACCTCTTTATGTTAATTACAGGGAGTTCATAAGGTTTATTTCAGCATCAATTAGTCCTGCTTCAGCACTACTGCTTCAAACCAATGGAACGAACAACGGTAGTCAAACGCTGCTTAACTTAATACAAGGCTCAGGGATAACAATTGCAGACAATGGTAGCGGAGGGATAACGATTTCGGCAAGTGGAGGCGGTAGTATAACAGCCGACAATGGACTGACATTAACAGGGAGTAATGTTCAATTGGGCGGTAGCTTAATTCAAGACACAACTATTGCTAATGCTGCTTTTAACTTAAAATTAACAGGAAACCCAACAACAGACCCTTCATTCAACAGTATATTTACTATTGAGGCAACGGGTTCAGGTAGTGGTCGAGCAATGATTAAGTTGATT
Organism: uncultured Rickettsiales bacterium; assembly: GCA_964352365.1. Lineage (GTDB taxonomy): Bacteria > Pseudomonadota > Alphaproteobacteria > Rickettsiales > UBA8987 > CAYGRX01. The sequence goes on along the minus strand of CAYGRX010000072.1, from coordinate 7,952 downwards.
GGTTCGGGAACTCATGGTGTTTACTTAGATGATAGCTTATCGGGGATTTATGGAACTACTACTTCAGCAGCAGTAACTATTTTAGGTTCAGGCTCAGGAGATACACATAATTTTACACCTGCAACAGCTTTTACAGCACCTACAATAAAAACTTTCAATAGGGTTTTTGCGTCAGGAACAGCAGTTAATGGTGATTATGTTGAAATTTATTTTAGGCTTTCTGACCCAGCAATACCAGGTTCAACTCAAACATGGTATATTGATAGATTAGAATACACGGATATTTCCGCAGGAACAGCAAAGTATGTAAAGAAAATAGGTAGTGCTGTCAAAGCAAGTTTTAACGCTCATGAAATTGACCATCTAGGGCAACATAAACTCAATGAATACGGCTCAGGCACATTTACAGGAACGGCAGCATATAATTTAGCTGTTGATGCGAGTGGAAATGTTATTGAGGTAACTGCTGGCGGTGGTGGTGGAGTTGCTTGGGGTGCGATAACAGGAACACTATCAGACCAAACAGACTTGCAATCCGCATTGGATTTAAAAGCAAATCTATCAGGGGCTACGTTTACGGGGTTGTTAGAGGCTAATGCAGGCTATGACTTTAATGCCACAGGCACTCAGCCTTCTGAAATCACGCATTCAGGCAGTGGCGACTTAAACATAGCGCATTCAGGCAGTGGAGATATTGTGATAAGCAAATCAGGCAGTGGCACAATTCTACAAGATGGCACAGAGTTTCAAGAAGACATTACCGTACCTGATGAGGCTTATGGCGTGGCTTGGAATGGCTCTTTGGAAGCACCGACTAAAAATGCTTTGTATGATAAGATAGAAACTTTAACTCCTGTTCCTGATATTGCTATCTACCCTTACGTGGTATCTACTTTCTTAGGCGATACAAACCCTTTGGATATTCATGTTTCAGCAACGGTTAGTAGATTATATCTACCTGCTAACAATACAGGAACTATTAAGTATTGGAATTCTACAACAAATGAATACATTGGTTCATTTGGCTTAACATCTGTGGCTAGTTGTTTTTATATTGAATCAACAGGAGAATTGTGGGCTACTCAGCTAACTACAGGTACAATTACAAGGTTAAATGCAACATCTATTGCAGCTTCTCTTGGCACAATAACAGGTAGCGGAACAAGAGGCGTTGACCATTATGAGTATTCAGCAACAAAAGTATTTATAACCAATTACACTTCAAGTTCTGTAACAGTCGTAAACCCTTCTACAAATGCGGTAGATGCAACAATAAACTCCGCTTCTTTGGGAGGTACAAATCCAACAGGAATATGCTTTGTTGACAATGCTTCATCTGACCACGATGGATTGTTGGCTGTTATTTTAAGGGGTACGTCTGAGATTGCCCTTATAGACCCTGCTACAAACACAGTATCAGCAGCAGGTGTAAATCCTTCATCAAACTTAAATTCGCCTACTTACGTTGCTTATGATATAGCAACAGACCAATATTATGTTTGCAATGTAAATGGAAATGATGTTTCTGTTTTAACTCCTGCTTCAGCGACTACCTTTTCTCATGTAAAAGAGATTGATGGAATTATAAATCCATTCGGTATAGTTTCAGATCCGACAACGGGATTGATTTATGTTTGCTATGGAGGTAATGAAACTTCTAGTGCAAGTGGTCGTGTGATGGTTGCAGTTATAGACCCATCGACAAATAACATAGTAAAGACAATTGTTACGCCATCATTTAATCCATCATCAACTACTGTTTATAATATTGATATTGATAGCACGAATGGATTTATTTATGTAAATGGATATAGTGGCGCAACAGGTGTTAATATCGCAACTAAACTAAAGATAAGATGATAGCTTTTATTGACTTACAAGCAGACAACTTTTTTGGCGTATCTGTAAAAGGAGAGGCTGATAATGTGGTTAGTTTTGATTGCCCTGATTATGTGGACTTGGCAAAGTATGATTACATTCCTTCAACGCCTGGTGTTTATGACCCGAATGGGTTTGTGTTAAAGGAGCAGCCTAGCGAGGCAGACGAGAAATTAAATGAACTAATCAGCGCAGGTTTTACAGAAGCCCAAGCGCAAGTAATATTGCAAATAACAAATTCGTAATCATGGCAACACCATCAAAAGGAAAGCGATTCGCAAAGGTCGTTACGAACAAAAAAACAGGAAGAAAGAAAACCGTGTCTTACGGTCAAGCAGGTAAAGCTAAGGATGGAGGCGATAGAATACGACCAGGCACATCTAAAGCAGATTCTTACTGTGCAAGAAGTAATAAGATTAAAGGCGATTGGCGCAAAGACCCAAATTCACCAAATAACCTAAGTCGTAAAAAATGGAAATGCAAAAATAATAAGTCAACGAAATAAAAAAGCCCTGTATTTCTACAAGGCTTCAATCCCATCTAAACAAGTAACTCTCTGACCTTCTTTACGAAGGATAAGATGTAATTGTTTCAAGATTTTTTATAGCACGACTCAAATAATTCTTTTGACATAAGTTCGATGCTTCCCGATGGGTGTTCAACGATATATCCCTTGCCGAACTGCATCACTTGTCTTTCCCCGTTTGAACTATTGATTTCAATGTAAGGGATTAGTTCTGATTGGTCTTTAGCTAATGAGGCGTCTAATCCACCGACGTGCATAATTCCATGTTCATCACCTTTTTCAAAGACTTTAGCTTTGACTTGATTTGTTGAAACGTAAACATCGAACTTAGGTGCTTTAGCAGCTTTTTCAACTACTTTTTTTTCCTCCTTTTTCGGAGCTTCTTTTTTACTTGCCATGATTATTTTTTTTAGTTGACCGAACAAAGTTAGTTAATCCATTCGATTGTATTAGGGTCTAATGGGATTTCTTCTCCCATAGCCTTGTAGTAACAATGCTTAATTGTTTGAGCGTCATATAAAGCGTTGTGCTTATCTTGAACTACATCGCTACCTATACCCAAATATTCTTCTCTGCTAATATCAGGGTCAATGCCTTTTATCTTGAACAAAGTGCATATATCAAATGGAATATAATACACGTTTTTAGGAATATTAAAAGCGTGTCCCCATATTTGATTAAATAACACCCAATCATAAGAAAGACAGTCGCTCCAAATTTCAACTTGGTTAAATTGAGAAAGCCAGTTAGATAAATACAATTTCAGATTTTTGCTATCGCATCTACATATAACGTTTGTTGTACCTTTATAAGAGTTTGATAACATCAATTTATTCAATAATTTATCAATCACATTCTCTTTTAGCCAATCGTCAATTTGACTTTCATCATAATCAGTAAGTTCTGCATAGAATGTTTTTCCACACTCAGAAACAAGCCCAATTGAAATTAAAGTCGTGTTTTGATGAAGTCCTGTAAACTCGCAATCAAAGAATATTTTAGTTGTCATTACTACTACCTCTTTTAATCAAAAACAAAGTATCTACATTGTACTTGATTCGCTTGATATCCTCGACATTCATACTAGCACCTTTGGCATCAATTTCATCTACCATGCAAAGCACCATACAAGCCATGTGAGGGTTTAACTTAATGCCACAAACAGACATTGCAGCAATCAAACACGTTTCTCGATCGGTTAATATTTTTTCTTCTTTCATGATTCCCTTACTTTAGATTTAACGGCTGTGTTAATGCCCTCTTTGCTGACATAAACGACCTTTCCCGTTCCGATATAATCTTTGGGCTTCTTGGCATCTCTTTCGCTCTTAGACTGACCCCTAGAAACCATTGCGTTGTTTCCGTAATTATCTAGTTTGTCGTTGATGTTTAAGTCCACATGAACACCGCTGTACCCGTTGCGTTTACTCTCGGCAATAAGTTCTTCTAACTTATCTACCTTTAAAAATAATCCTACTATTGCTGACATAAAATGGTTTGGTTTAAAACACAAATGTAATACGAATTATTTAGTATGCAACTATCCATTCATTGATTTAACAACAGATAACTTCTTTGTCCTGCGATTTGAATTACTCTCAGCAATTTTATCTCTTAGCTTTTGGTATTTAGATATAACCTTGTCAATAGACTCAAATCCATGTGTAAAAAAGAATTTACTGCGATCAATCCACTTCCCTCTGTAAAAAATATCGGGATGAATGTAGTAAGTAACTCCTGCTTTTTTCAATGCACCAACAGATTGAAGTTCTCTTAAAAAACGCTGAATGTTAGCCCTGCTAATACCAACGTGTTTGATTAAATAATTATACATAGCCTCGTCTAACACAAGCCGACTTCCAACAATCGACATATAGTGAGCCATGAACAACAACAATGTATGATGCCGCTTCATTACAGTAAAAAACTCATCGCTTATTAAATACAAGGAACTATGCTTTCCGTTCTTATCTTTAGTTTTCATATTCATTCAGTAAATAGTACAAGCAAATATAGCAACTAAAAATCATGCAACAACATAAATTGTGTTGTCAGCCAACTCAAAACCTCTGTAACTAACTGACTATCAATACCAATTACTATAGATTATATCTTTAAATGGATTGTAAATATTGTAAGTTATTGTGAAACAATGAGTTACTTATATTTTCAAGCCTATACACAAATCCTATTTAACATAATATAAAAAACACAGAGTGGTTAATATTTTGTACAGGTTGGTACTAAACACCATACTCAACCCCTTGCTACCACTACGTTTTCTATATCTGAAGTCTTTCTTAGTAGACAACACTAATCGTCCTGAAACACCTATGAACACTACAAAACTTAGTTTCTATTTAACATAATATTGTCAAATCAAAAACCAACAACCCTAAAAAAATAACAACCTATAATCAGCATACACCCCTCAAACATAAATATGCCACTAATTCTTCAATAGAACGTCTTTGGTGAACTTTTGTACCATAAACAGTATATTGTGCCACCGAAAACATTTGAGTTCGTTAAAACGGCTTATTTGAGGTTAAAGATATATAAGTCAACTCCCAAAAAATAACCATCGCAATTAATTCTATTGTAATACAGAAAGAGAATATGAATAACCCCAAACCAGACAAAAAAAAGGAACCATAGATTAGACAGAAAAGTGAAAAGGGAGATATAGATAGGGGCTGATAGGATTAATAGACCACCCCTCACCATCAAAGAAAAGCATGCCCCCGCCTTTCGATTAATAGGCTTAGAAAAAAGGAAATAGCCTGCATCCAACTATTTAAAAGGGATTCAGAAGAGATACGCCTGTTCGGACGTATGCAGTCACCTATATATAAGGCTTAAAAACTCGTTTCGTTGCTCATTCACGCAAAAAAAAAGAGTTTCTTTCTTTGTGAAGAATCTACACTCCCTCCCCCACTAATTTTTAGATTCGTCTAAACATATTTTTAGGCTCGTCTAAAAAACGGTTTCGTGTTGTCTAAATTGCGCACGTGAATACGTGTTCATATTTGATATGGTTACAAAGATGATACGTTTTGATGTTTTTGTTGTTGGTTAGTGAGTCGTTTATTTTATCCTCGTTATGCTTCATTTTAATGTTTATGTAGTTTGCTATAAAAATTAATGTAGCTGATTTTCAATGTATTACAAGATATTTGAAACATTTATGTAATTTGTATTGTATTACGTTGTAATTTAGCTGCCGAAACAAATACATACTACTTATGAAAACTAAAGTTTTTAAATTAACAGATGAGTTATTTAATACTTATCAAGCGATTGCAAACGTAGATATAAAAGGTCATGTTTACGTACATTATATAAATGCCTTTGATAGTAATGTTTCGGGCGATGATATTCCTAGAGAATCTTTAAATGCTTTATGTGAAAAGGTTTGTAAATGGTCTGAAAAGCAAGGATATACAATGTGGTCTTACTAGATTAACTGACGAGGCTTAAATAGCCGAAACGGGATTAATTCCCGTATTAATCAAAACACTAAACTGATATGAATTTCAAAGTGAATAAATTTACGACAATAACAGATTTCAAGCGATTGAATGAATTTGAGAACGTTATGAAGTTCGGATTTCCCGAAAAGTACGAACGTTTCACGGGATTAATTTCAGGTCAAAAAGTTACTGGCTTGATTTGCTTAAAGGATGATAATATCTACGATTTACAATACACTAACTAAAAACTGATATACTTATGACAAATATTGCATTTCAAGATATTTTAGGCGGCTCTGTCCATGTTTATTCTAAGCATAAAGAATTGCCTAAATGGGAGCGAATTAATAAGGCTCTTAAAGAATTAGAATATACAGGTTGCATTAAGATTTACTTGTATAAGCGAAGAAAGCTAATACTATTGAAAATAAAAAGGTATTAATTCTTAACGGTTCAAAGTCCGTAAAATAGTGATGAGTGCAGCGATTTTAGCTGCATTAAACTAACTAAGAAAAACTTATGAAAACTCTAGTAAAAACTGCAATGTTTATTTGTCTATTTGCTGCATTAAGTCAGCATTCAATCGTGTTTATGATCTTTGGTTTAGGTTTCTACCTAATGAATGAGCAAATGAGTAAAGAGCAAACAGAATCTAACAACTAAATTTTAAACCAATAAATACAAACATTATGGAAACTGCAACAAAAAAAGCAACAAACTATAAAACTTTTTACGAAAACATTATAATTGAAAACATTGATTTAGAGCCTTATGATTTAAGTAATGATATGTACTTGTATGATAAGATAAAAACGCTTTTCAATATCTTTAAGCAAGAATATGTACATGAGTTTAATTTAAAGCAATACAAAGGAAATTTAACTATAATTTTTGCCGAATGGCTGCGAGGTTTGCCAACTGTTTTAACTGTACCCTTTTACAATTATGAGATACTAGAGGCTGCAAAAAATGCAGGTTTCAAGCTAGATACAGAACAAAAAGAGGACGATTTTTTAAATACCTACTTTGATAATTTAGCTAAGGCATTTTTTACACTCAAAGACAATTTATAAACTATCCTTTCACCTTGCTGCGATATTGCTTAAAAACGCTCAGAACGTTTGCAGGGTGCTAAACTTTTAAAATTAACTACTATGATTTTTACAGAACAAACAATCGGACAATTGAAAACAGCAAGCGATGTTAAATACGCTTTGAATGATTCAAGCTATTTTTTTGAACGCAAAACAATGAAGTTTTTTGGTGACAAAATGAGTTCTTTTGGTGTGCGAACTCTTAACGGCAAACGCTATTTATATCGCAAACCTTCAGCACGTGTGAATGTTTTTGGCACGTGGAAAACAGCGGGTAAAATGTTTTTTGGATGTTGGGAAATTGTACCGAAGCGAGATCATGTGGACTTACAGCCTGTTAGCGATGAGATAAAAGACGCTGTTTATTTTGCTCTTTAACACCTTTGCCCGTTCTCGAAAGTTAAGCATAAGCGAAATATGCACGGGCAACAAACTTTTAACTAAACTAAATTGATTATGAAAGACTTAACAAAACAAGAAAAAATAGTTATCGCTTTAATGCGTGGGCATCATTTAGAGCCTAAAGAAATTGAGATAGCAAAAGAACAAGTTAGAATACTTGAATTGCATATTAAAAACAGAGTTTAACAATAAGGTTGCAAGTCCTTTAAATTGTGAGCAAGTCCGTTAATTCGGGCTTAAACAAACATTGTAGAAACTTATGAAAGATCAACTAATTAAAGCGTTCAAAATTCGTTTAGAATACCTACGAAACGAACTAAGGCAAGAAAGAATAAGCTATTCAGAATTGATTGAGCTTCAAACTTTAGCTCCTTACATTGATAAAAGCGATGTAGAATTACTAGAGGCTGCTGGCGTTTCTGAAAACAATAACTAAATAAATAATCTTATGAAAACAGAATTTCAAATTGTCGCTCAATGCGATAACGGCTCAAATTTATTATGGAATGAGCAAACAAATGACTTTGTTTCATTTCAAAATGAAGTGCCTGAAACAGATATTGATTCATTACCTACTGC
>CAYGRX010000071.1:4299-8766 GCA_964352365.1 uncultured Rickettsiales bacterium | reverse complement strand
AATGAAGAGTTAAGAGAAAAAATAATTGATGTGTCAGACTATATTGATTCAGAGCCTAGATTAGATAGGGATGGTAATCCTAAAGGAGGTAAAGAGAAGGGGCTTAGAGGTGCTATAAATGAAGAAAGATTAGTGGAGGTGTTGGATATATTAGCATCAACAAGACCTAACCCACCAGAAAATGAAATTAAAATTGACCGATCAAGGGGTTAATTTGTATATATACGTCAAAAATTAACTTTAAAAGTTAGCTTTTTTCTATCGTAATTAACATCAATCTTCCAATTATGATTATCAGCTACCCATTTAACAATTGAGAGTCCAATTCCAGCCCCTGTTTCTTGCTCACCTTGAAGTCGATAAAATGGATCAAATATATGTATTAACTCTTCTTTCGATATTTCTTTGCAATTGTTAGATATTTCAAATTTATACTTCCCATTTTCAAGCTCAAGTAACTTGATATCTATTGCACCTTGTTCAGAAGTATATTTAACAGCATTACTAATTAGGTTGTTCAACATAACTTCAAGCATTTCAGCATTAGCCTGTTCTATAATATTGGGTGGAATCTCAACATTAAGATCTATATTTTTATCTGTTGCTTTCGGGGCGTAATCTTTTGCCAAATCTTGAAGGATTTTTGAGACATCAACTTTCTCTCTTTTTACATCTCCATTTTGCACGCGCATAAAAGTTAAAAGCTGTTCAACTAAATGGTTCATTCTATCTAGTCCTACGGTAACTTCTTCGAACATCTCTCTTTGCTTTTGTAAGTCTTTATGACGAAGGGCAACTTGCACTTGAGCTTTTAATGCCGCCAAAGGAGTTCTTAACTCATGTGCTGCATATGAGGTGAACCTTTTTTCCTTTTCCAATGCATATTCAACTTTAAACATTAGGTTGTTAATATTATCTACAAGTGGGGCAGCCTCTTCTGGGATGTTTTCCTTATCAATTTTATGAAGGTCATTTGCCCCTCTACGTGAAACTGTATTAGAAAGTTCTGCCAAAGGCTTTAAGCCGGCTTTAAGACCATAAATTACGGTAATTAAAATTAGCGGGAACAACAAAATTAGCGGGATCAATATACTTGCCAAAACTCTGTTTATTAAGTCTCTTCTAGCATCGTAATCTTCTGCAACTTCAACTGTTAAAGGTCCGTCTTTAATAACTAAAAAACGCCAATTTTTATTATTTAGATTCCTATCTGAAAAACCTTCACTTTTTGGAAAAATTCCAAAAGAATTTGAATTAAGAGACTTTAAAATAAGCTTATTATTTATCCATACACGATAGGCGAAGTTCTTTTCGTAAGAGCTTTCTGAGGCGTTGTAATGAACATTAACCCTGTTAATTGGCGAGTTTTCAATTGCGGCACCACGCACAGTTAGTAGTTCAAGCATTCTAGCAAAATGAGTCATCTGAGCGTCGTAAATTTCTTCTGCTTCATGCTTGGTATTGAAAAATGAGGCAAACCCTACAACAACAAAACCTAATATTAAAGGTATTAATAAAATTCTTAAAAGCCTTGTTTTTATGGAGCAATTATTTTTCATTTTCTACAAAATACCCCACATTGCGGATTGTTTTAATTAAGTCTTTACCAAGCTTTCGTCTGATTGCAGAAATATGAACTTCAATAGTGTTGCTGCCAACTTCATCATTCCAATTGTAAACTTTTTCTTCTATCTGGTCTTTACTTAAGCATCTTCCAGAATTTTTTATTAGTAGATGCGCTATATTAAACTCTAGTAAAGATAATTTGATGGGTTTTTTATCGATAAAAACAGTTTTTGAATTAGTATCTAGTTCAATATTTTTGTAACTTAAAAGTGGATTTTCTAAATTAGTTTTTCTGCGTGAAAGTGCCCTTATTCTTGCAAGTAGCTCTTCGAAGTCAAAAGGCTTAATTAGATAATCATCAGCCCCTGAATCTAAGCCTGCAACCCTTTCAGATATAGTGTCTCTAGCAGTTAAAAGTAAAACAGGGGTAGTATTTTTATGCTTTCTTAAGTTTTTAAGCCAATCTATTCCTGACATTTTTGGTAAATTGATATCAAGAATAATTACATCATAATTAGTGCTATCAACAGCAATCTGCCCATCTTCTGCAGATTTAAACCAGTCAGCCGCAAACTCTTGGTTTAAGCCTTCATTAACGGCTTTTCCTAATTGGTGGTCATCTTCAATTAATAATACTCTCATAAATATATCTATGGCTAATATTATAACTTCTTTTGAACTTTTGCCAATATGGTTTGAATTTCTTTTTTACGCCCCTCGTCAGCTAAAGGTCTATCTGGTCTAGGAGTTGCATTCAAAGCGTGATTTAAAACTTTTTGAGCTTTTGCATATTCACCTTCTTCATATAAGAATTCTCCATAAAAATAGTTGGGGTCAATCCCATTAGGATTAATTAATAATGCTTTCTCCAAATTTTTACGAGCTTTTTCATCGCTGCCAAAACCAATTGGCCAACCTGGAACTTTATAATATAGGGATCCTAGAGAGGTGTAAGATGAACCATCCAATGCGCTAGGGTTAATTGCCTGAGCTTCCTCTAGAAGCTTTTTGGATTTTTTAACTAATCCAAGTGCTCCCAACCCACCTTTAACTCCAGCTTGAGTACTAGTTATAATCGCTTGCCAAATTTTTGGCTCTGCATAATTGGGGTATTCATATACAACAGCTTGAGCTTGCGAAGCCAGCTTTTCCAGTTGTGCTTCTTTGTCTTCTTCATTTGTGACACTATAGTTAATTCTAGCCCAATCTTTTTGCAAAAACTGGATATATTTATCAAGCTTTAAATCGCCGGAATTCACTTCTGCTTGCACTGTTGATGATACCAATATTGCACTTACTGCAAGTGCTTTTGCTATTTTTTTCATTCTTATTTTCATTTTAATTATCCTTTAATGGTTAGTAAGTTATTCTCTTTCGCAATTATAAAAAATATCTTTTTTGAAATCAAAGGCATCGGACTCTATATCCATGAAATCAAGTAAGGTATGTGAAAGGTTGTCGTGTGAATATGTATTATTTTTTGCTTCATTTTGTAAGCAGTTCATATCAAAATTTTCGTGTTTAATTACTTGATCAGAAAGCCATATAATTAAGGGAACTTTTGTTTGTGTTTCAGGGGCAATAGAGTAGGGCATGCCGTGAAGATATAATCCGTTTTCCCCTAAAGATTCTCCATGATCAGACGCATATATAACTGCGGTATTATAGCCTTTATATTTTTCTAATTTTTTAATTACTTCTGACATAACATAGTCAGTAAACAAAATCGTGTTATCATAAGAATTGGTAATTTCTTCATCATTACATTTTTGCAAGTCACTAGTTTGACAATCTGGTTGAAATTTGGCAAACTCCCTAGGGTATCTTTTATAGTATGTAGGGCCATGGCTACCAATTAAATGAAGATAAATAATCCCACTTTGGTTTCCTATTTTTTCAATTTGATTATCTAATATATCTAAAAAAACTAAATCAGTACATTCTTCACCTTCGCAATTTAGGTTTTTCATATCAACTGTAGCGTGATTCTCAATATTATCACAAATACCTTTGCAGCCTGTGTTATTATCAATCCATACTTGTTTTATTCCTGTACGTTTAATAATATCAACTACGTTATCACTGCTATCAAATTTTTCTTGAGAAAAGTTATTACGGTTCATCATTGAAAACATACAGGGCAATGAAACCGCGGTTGCAGTTCCGCAAGAAGACATATCTTGAAATGCTATGATATTATTATCTATTTTTTTAGTATATGTATTTGTAGGCCTATTATATCCATAAAGCTGATAGTTTTGTGAGCGTGCAGTTTCTCCAACCAAATATACTACTAAATATTTTTCACCATCTTCGCTTAAAACCTGCGTAGCATCAGTTCCAACCTTCATATATTTCATTGCGGTGGTAAAATATTTATCATCTAGATATTGCGTAAGTTTAGATAGGTAATAAGTCGGAATAATATCTTTATTTATCTTTTGGTTATTTCTAGCGATAGATGCATAATCCTTATAAAAAAATACAGCTATTAATATAATTATACTTATTGCAGCTAGAATTAATTTAACTTTATTAAATAATTCATTTTTGACAGTTGAATATTCAATTCTAACAAATAAAATATATAGAGAAGGCAAAATTCCGCTAAGAAACAGCCATACAAAAAACCTTAAATTAAAATAAGAAGAAGCCTCAGTAGGAGTTGTTTCTAATATATTTTGGATCATATCTTTAGAAAATATAACACCTAGATTATAAGCCCCATAATTAACTGCAGAACTCAATAATATTAAGATTATAAAGAATGGTTTAGTTACCCACTTGAAAATAAATGGAGTAAAAATAATCACAAAAGCTGAAAGAAAAAAGATTGGAACAGAAATAGCAAATATCCAATTTAAATCTTCAATATCAGAAATTATTAAACTCAACCTGCGA
>CAYGRX010000071.1:0-4289 GCA_964352365.1 uncultured Rickettsiales bacterium | reverse complement strand
CCTTCGAATAAGAACGAAATTCAACCCAAATAAAAAGTACAATGATAATATAATACTTAATTTAGTTGAAGTTATTGAACTACAGGACTTAAAAACTTTGCTTAACATTTTATTATTATTTACCTTCAAATAAACTTTTGGCTTTGGCATTATCGCCTATTGTTGCGCTATCAACTATACGTGGGCAGATTGCATTAATGCGAACAAATAGCTTCTCAGGGAAGCCTATATAAACATCTTTACTTTTACCTTCTATCGCCTTCATCATCAGGCTAACTACAAGCTCTGGGCCATCCATCTTCATTTTAGTTAGCTTGGCAAGTTCCATAACTTTACTCGTATTGAAAGGAGTTTTTACAGCTCTTGGGGCAATATATGTTACATCAATATTGTCAGGTTTTAACTCCCTACGTATTGCTTCACTAAAGCCTTTTAAACCAGCTTTTGAACTTGAGTAACTTGCGAAATATGCAAAATTTATAGAGCCAAAAATTGAACCAATATTTACAATATGACCACTTTTTCGCTGCTTCATTATTGGAATAAGGTTTTGAGAAAGCATCACTGGTGCAACCAAATTTACCATATATGAAAGCATTGTATGTTCTGGGCTTTGTTCTTCGGTTGGGCCAAAATATTGCAAGCCTGCTAAATTTACCAATATATCTACATCTTCTAGTGCGAGTTTTTCATTAATAACTTTAATTCCTTCTAATGATGACAAATCGCCTGTTATTAACTTTGCGTCAAAGTCTAAATTTTCAACTCTATCTACTACAATAACATTAGCCCCTTTGTTTGATAAGGACTTGCATAGCAAGCTACCCATGCCACCGGCACCACCAGTAACAACTATATTTTTGCCATTAAGGTATTTATCTTTAATATTATTAGGCATACTTCACCTCTAAGTTTTTATGTGGGATTGAGCGGAAAACATTAGCAAATAAAATAAACATCCTTTTAGCCATATTTATAATTGCTTCTTGGTCATCTGGTTCATTTATGTTGCCCATTAATTCTTCAAAAAACTTCATATGCTCTAAATCTAGTGAGCCGTGAGAAAGTAAATAACTAAAACTGTTATTTTTAAGTCCTAAATTCTCTTTTATTTTTTCGGCTGCATTTGTTGCTAGTTGTGTACTTGTGCCCTCAAGTACAAAAACCATTCCAAAGAATCCAACTGGGTTGACTCTTGAAACATAATCATAGGCGTAAGCAACCATCATATCAGTTGCCATATTAGGGGCGCTGTTTCTAGCTTTTTCTTTATCGCCACCTGTATTGCCAATATCATTTAATATCCATTCTTGATGGCCAAGTTCTTCTTCAATATATTCCGCTAGAGCCTCTCTTATATATTCTTTATGAGCTGGTAATTTAGAGCCCGCTGTCATCATTAATGGCACGGTATGCTTAACATGGTGATAGGCTTCTTGAAGATACGCCTTGTAAGTTTCTAAACTGATATCACCATTTAAGCCATCAATAACTTGTGGCGAGCTATAAAGATAATTTCTTTCCTCTTCAGTTTCTTTAATTAGCTTTTCAAAAAATGTGGTCATTTTTCCCTCCTGTTTATACATTTGCTCAATTTTATTTTTATATTTTATTTCGATCTCTTTCCTCTTGGGTCTTCCCGTACCTGTTAGAAGGCCTTCACTAATGCTAAATGGCATGGCCTTTGCCCAGTGCTTTACTCGTGCATAGTCAGGTAATCTTATATTTATTTCATCTAATAAATTTTGAATTTGCGTATCACTAACATTAAAAGATGACGGAACTATCAAAGCACTAAGCGTGGGCATTGCATCACCTAAAACCACTATTTGAGCTATAAGTTGACTAGTTAGAATCTCGCTTTCTACCCATTCTGGGGAGATATTGCGCCCGTAGGAGTTTATAATTACATTCTTTTTTCGTCCTGTGATTTGGAGAAAACCATCATTTGTAACATCCACTAAGTCGCCCGTGCTAAGTTCCGCTGGTGTTTCTAAATCACCAATATATCCAAGCGTTGCAGGGTTATTAATTATTAATTCGCCATCTATAATTTTATGTTTAATATGGGGCAAAAATTTACCAACAGAGTTTAAATTTTTATCTTTTGGTGAGTTTAACGCCACTACTGATGCACACTCACTTAAGCCATAACCTTGGTAAACTGGCAGGCCAAACTCCTCAGCCTGCCTCAATAGGTCAAATGAAACCTTTGAACCACCAACCGCCATAAATCTCATATTTGGCAGGCTAGTTTTTGTTTTTGATAATGCACCCATTAATCCTTTTAAAATTTCAGGAACTAAAATGCAGCTAGATGCCTTTGAATCTTGCAGGGTTTTAACTAGTAAATCAAAATCAGGAGGTGCTGAAGCAAAACCAATTTCACATAAGTCTTCAATTATATAAGTTTTGCCAGATAGAATAGTGCAGTAAAGGCCTGCCACATTTTCAAGTAAAACTGGCATTGGTAAAATTGATTGATGTCTATTTGATAAATCCTCACCTAAAACTTCAATAATAGACATGGCAGTTTGATCAATACCTTCTTGGCTTAGGCAAACTCCTTTTGGATCGCCTGTTGTACCAGATGTAAAAGTAATTTTATTTGTGCCTTCTGGTAGCTCTACTTTTTGATTTTCTAGCCTATTAAATTTGTAATCCTTACTATTTATAAAAATCTCAACTCCTGCCCTCGAAAATAGGTTTGTGCGTTGTTGCTCGCTGAAAAAATTAGGAACAGGAATTGAGACTTTATTAGCCTTAATTAAGGCTAAATCTAAAACCAACCATTCATAACAATTGGGTAGTTCGAATGCGAAAATTCGTTCAGTAACTTCACATAATTTTTTAGAAACCTCATTTATATTCTCCTTTAGGGTTCTGTAAGTTATTGCCTCGCAATTAGAGATGATCGCAACCTTATTTGGTTGAGATTTTGCAATATGTTCAATTTTATTTATAACTAAACTCATATTGAATAATCTCCTGATTTTTTGTGAATCCTTGCGAAATATTCAGCATCACTTCGGCTTAAGGTTGCGGAAAGTTTTTTCTTAAGCAGTTTGCAAGCCGAAGAAAGGGTGCCAGCAATTACTTGTGGTTCAGTATTGTAATAACTGCCCCAACTTGCACCTTTATCTGCAAGCCTGTTATTATCTGCAAACCTAATTTCTTTTGGTTTTAAGCCAATCTTATTAAAATATCCGCGTAAAAACTTTGTTGCAGTAACTGACACATATTCAATATCTTGTTGCTGAAGATATGTTGCAAGTGCTGTAAATAGAAATATTGAGGCCCCATTGCCCATAGATGCTAAACCACCAACTTCAACAATTTGATCTCTACTAACATCCGTTTTAAATTTCTTACTTAAAGAAGATTCAATTGCTTCATCTAAATAAGTTTCCAAAAACAAAGCTTCTTTTGTTGCGTACCTAAAACCTAAAGCCGCAATAATATTGTTATTTACATCTCTAACACTCATTAATATTGGGTAGTGAGATGTGATAGTTGCTCCATAATGTTTTGCGTAAATATCTTCAATAAATTTTTCCACCCTTCTGCGCTCTGGTGAAAATATATCATTAATTGAAATAACTGATGGCTTTAAAGGGCTAAATCTACTTACTTTTCTATTTGATAAGCTCAAGTATCTAGTTATTTCTAAATTATTTGTAAATATTATGTTAAGCATATTATTTCCTGTTAATAAGCTTAGAATAACAACTGAATCTGAAGATTAGCTTAAGCAATGTAAAATAATTCTTATTATCTTAATAAATTTACTATTATGACAAATAACTTTAGAAAAATTACTTGGATATTTACTGCTATAAGCGGGTTTTCAGCGGTTTTTATGGGTGCAGCTGCAGCGCATTGGTTGGGAAAAATTCTAGAGCCCACTGATATAATTAGAATTGAAAAGGCTGCTACATATCAAATGTATCATAGTTTGGGTTTACTAGCGTTGCTTTTGTCTCATGAATGTAAGGGTGAACTTAAGGTAAAGATACCAGTTATATTTTTTATTGTTGGAATAATTCTATTTTCTGGAAGCCTCTATGCTTATAGCTTTAGCAACTTTAGACCGCTTGTTTATTTAACTCCGATCGGTGGGTTTTCCTTCATGTTTGGATGGCTATCCTTAGCTTTAGTTATAAGAAAATAAAAAGAATAATTAATTATTTACTCGAAAAGGCCTTTTTTAAATAAAAATGCGCTAGTATGGATGATTCACTTGTTTGTTGGCTGGTTTGAATAAGCATAAATAATGTGTTATAATATAT